>JAZLJN010000011.1:0-3532 GCA_045617885.1 Bacteroidales bacterium
GCAGGGCCATCGGCCAGCACGGTATTGGTGATACCCAGTTCCTCAAAAGCAAAGGTAGAGCCAGCCGCACCCGGCACAAAGAGCGAGTGCTGACCTACGACAGGTCCGCTGTTCTTTTCTTCGATGTCAAGATTCGTTCCAAGGAGGATCTTGATCTTCTGTTCTTGGGTCATTGCCTTGACCACCTCATCCACGCTGGACGTCTGGAGTGTCACCGGTCCGTTTGAACATGCTGTCGTCGTAAGTATAGTAACAGCAGCACATGCTGAGAGTAATCCTGTTTTCATAAGTATTGGTCGTTCAAAATTAGTACATTATTTATTTCTTCGATAACAAACGCTCTACCATCTTCTGGCTGTGAGGCAGGAAGAATCCTGCTACAGGACCTACAAGGAAGAGGCAGATGATCGTGCCGATGCCTACCGCTCCTCCGAGTAACCATCCAAGGAGCAGGAAGCCGCCATCGACGCACATCCTGACGATAGAGAATCGCTTGTGTAGTTTGTCGCTGATCACCACTCCCACAAGGTCGTTCGGACCCGTTCCTGCTTCCGACTTGATCACCACCGACATTCCGCAAGCCAGAATCACGCATCCCAGTGCATTGCAGACGATACGCAGAGCAATATGGCTCTCCGGAGTGATGAGATTGCCCAAAACGAGATTAAACAGGTCGATGATCGGGCCTCCGCAGAACATGCAGATGAGTGTGCCGATCTTGATGTAGCTCTTATCGACGAAAAGCAGCACGAGGATGATCAGGATGCTTATAGCCATGTGTGTGTTGCCATGCGACATGAACCCTATCCCCATCATGCGGCTCAGGCCCTGGATCATCACATTGAACGGATCAGAACCAAGGTCGGCCAATAGGAAGAGCGACACGCCGAGATGGGCTATTGCCAAACCGACAAAAAGAATGATGATTCTCAGTAAAGTTTGTTTCATTGAGGTTTTATTCCTGTGTAGTTCCCTGAAATAGCTTGACTGGATTGATACTTAACCCTACCTTCAGTTGACTACATAAATGTCTTAACCCTGGTAGGTCTTTACTAAGGGGAGTTATCCCTGGTTTCTCTTAACCAAGAGACGGGGATGAGATAGCCAGCATGATTAACCCTACTCCCATTTTACCCTGCAAAGGTAGTCGCTCCTTCTTTGACTTGCAAGTCCAGGAGATATTTTTCTCTGTAACTGCACCACTTTTTTGCTATAGGACCAGTCATTTTGGCAGCTTCAGATGGCGTTAGCCAGTCGAGACTCATATGAGGGCGCTCATTGTTATAAAATTCGACAGCCTGTTTGACGGCCGAGGTTACCTCTTCAATGGAATGGAATACCAGATCCTTCAAGAGTTCGTTCTTGATGATACCATTCACTCTTTCTGCAATAGCATTATCCTTGGGATCTCCGCTCTCTGTCATACTTATCTGCATATGGTAAGACCTGAGCATCTTGATGTATTCTTGGCTGGCATACTGGACACCTCTGTCTGAATGATGGATCAATTCTTTCAGATCATTCGAATCCATACGGCTCAGGGCCATTCGCAGAGCTTCCAGAGGATAAGCAGTCTCAAGGCTACCTCCTACGCTCCATCCCACAATCTCTTTCGTATATGCGTCCGTAATCAGGGAAAGATAGCAGAAGTAGTACCTGTTTTCTTGCAGATTAACCCAGATAGGGATGTAGGTAATATCACTTACCCAAATCCTGTTCGGGCACATTGGAATAAGATTCTTGACCAGATTTGGATAGAGAGGAAGGCCGTGATTCGAATCTGTAGTCTTAGGCTTCTTCCTTGGTTTTCGTACGGTCAGTCCGTATTTAGAGACGATCGCCTCCATTTTATCTCGCCCCACCTTATACTCTGAGTGTGAGCCGAATCGGTTTTGATAGATCTTCCAAAGCTTTTCTCCGCCAAGTCCCGGATCCTTAATGCGGACGCTCTTGATGAACTGAAGGACAAACGCTTCCTCTGCCAGCTTGTGCTGCATGAAGTCGCTACGCTCATAATATGCCTGCTTGCTTCGGTCAAACAGCCGGCAGAGCCGTTCCATGGTCCAGCCACGCACCTTCTCTGCCGCCAGTCTACTTACGGTTTCGTTCCACGTTTTTTTTAATCTGGATGCCAAATTTTTCTTCGGCAACTTCGATCATTACATCACGCGAATGGACTTTGTAATGAAGCTCCTCTATGATTTTCTTGAGTGCCTCTGGGTCATCTGGAAGATTCTCTAATGGCATGTATTGTTCCATTGCATCAGGATTTTTTGTAATGGACGTTGGGTTTGCGACAGCAGCCCCGGCTGCTGTCGCATCAGGACGCGCCGGACTGTCCTCTGAATTTGCTTCTGCAAAGGTATGAATCCATCTGTAAAGTCGACCCATACTGATGCCATAATCCTGTGTAATCTGTTCTACCGTTTTTGTTTTGCTAATATAACATAGCAAAACCTTGCGCTTAAATGGATCTCGCTCCTGCATTATTCGCTCGCGAAGAACTCGAGATTTTCGGTTGATTGGCTCATAACTGTACATTGTTAACCGTTTTTGAGTCAAGGTTTCTCAGGGCAAGACACTGTTCAAAGTTTTCAGAACTCAAAATGTTCTGCCTTAATCAATCCGCATGCTTCAATCTTTGGCATGAGCTCCTTGAAAGACGCTGTTGCAATATGTGCAGCATGCGCATCCCATGACGCCCAAGTCTCACAAAGCATGAAGACGTCCTTACGTGTGCCACTCTCGAAGACATCATAGGCCACGCAACCGTCATGCTTCTGCGATTCTGCTACAAGCTGGAGGGTCAACTCCAAAGCTTCGTTATACTTACCGGCCTTAGCCTGAAAAAATACGTTGAATCTGATCATATTAATAATATAAGTAACTGGTCAAAATTAATTGTATATATCCGAGGTAAAAATAATATATACTATTTTTGAATGACTTCTTATAAATAAAGAAATATCGGTTGCAAAGATAAGCAAAATCGTTGATATTGCCAACCTTTACAGCCAATATTTTAATATTTATACTTAGCGCACACCAAAAGTACCTTTATTTTATTTTCAACACGAATTGTCATAAATTGTCATAAATTTTTCATTAATAATTATTTATGATTCATTGTTACGCTTCGCTCCACGCGAGCAAGCTCGGAGCGTAATAATTTATGATTCATTCGTGATAATTCATGATAATTCGTGTTAAAGGTACTTCTGACTTGCGGCAACTATAACTTCTTATATGTGCAATTTGGCGTAAACCTAGTCGCAATTCTTTAGCCACAAGTACGCGCAGGAGTTTCTCTGCCTTTTCCGTATAGAGCGTAGGCGCCGGCAGGATCTCCCACCCATCAAAGCCACTCAGGCGGTACACCTCCCACAGATATCTCCAGCTTCTGCCATGGCCTGCGCCAGCTTCGAGGCAAGGATCAGCGAGTAAAGACCCGACTCCGAGATAGCAATGACCTTCGTCTTGTAGTTCGAACCACTCGAACAAATCGTTATAGTGGTTTTGTCGTCATCATCCA
>JAZLJN010000012.1:0-3477 GCA_045617885.1 Bacteroidales bacterium
TCAAGAATGAATCGAACAATCATCAATGTGCAAAGTGTGTTCTCAGCACTCGGGTTTGTTCCAGTCGTGTGACCTTTGTCGCCAGTTGGAACAACGTTTGTGTTGCATGCGACCCCGGCGTCATTAATACCATCTACTGTAATAAAAGGTATGATGTCATAGTTGTCGTTCCACTCTCCAGCATCAACAATATCATTTGTTAGAAGGGGAGAACCACCAGCTATTCCTACGCTCGCGTGACGACCTTTTGTTGCCTTTGACCTTACGACAAAACTTGCGGAGTTATCATAGAACCAGTCGAAGTTTCTTCCGTAGAATCTTCCATTTCTTACAGAAGAGCATAATCCCTGGCTCGGGTAATCTTCTTTAAAGTGCTCAATAGCCTTGTCGTAATCCCAATCTGTGAATTCAATGTAATACAGATACTCACGAAGTTTCTGAATCTTCAGATCCCCAAGCTTGATCTCTTTGAGATTGTTCTTTATATCGTCCACCCATGAATCCCACGGAGAAGGTGGTTCTGTAGTTACTGAAAGAGCTTCCTCTACTACGGTTTGATATGTATCACTTTTTGCAACAACACCATCAACCGTATAGATTAGTTGACATTTTCCCCTTCCTTTATATCTTGTGTCTATATTGGAAACGCTCCAATAGACATACATATCGTCAGAAGTTACTTCACAGAGATATCCGTCCGGGTCGCTCGTTCTTTTATTGTAGAAGGAGAATTCGCCATCTCCGTATTTCACCCTCCAATCTTTAATTGGAAATCTGAATATGGTGGCATTATTTTCACCCTGATGGCCAAGATTTAAGATCATGCCATCGTATACAGTAATATAGTTATTAATATTACCACCTCCTACAGATCATTATAGAGATTCCCAGGAAACAGTATGATCGTCATTAAGAATAAGACGAGCATTCATTCCTGCGAGCATACCACCGTTAATATCTTTCGCTAAATAATACGTATCGTGTAATCCTCTACCAACAGTTCCTTCTTCATAGCTCTCAGACTGATCATACGAAATGTCTCCGGCATCGCCACCGCTACTACCGCCGGAAGATGCCATTGCTCTTGCAATCAAATCAACACTCATCGTATCACCGCCTTATGCATTAACGCGCCCGTATACTTTAATTCCAGTATCTCCGGAATTTACTATTTTAAGTTTGGTCAATCCTCGCACCGGTACGCTATAAATACCGGCAGATGTGATGGACTGCACAGCGCTGAAAGATCCAAGAGACACAGCAGAGATATTATCCCAGCCTCCGTCTTTAACATCAGACTTGCCCTTGATCTGCAAATTAATTGAACCGGAGCCCGAAATTTGCAGCGTCATATCTTCCGCCCTGTCAATAACGTCCATCACATTACTTTCAGAAGAGGTGCTGTCTGCATCAAAAAACACAAAACTATTTAAAGTCATAAAATACTCCTTTCATTTTACATTTTAAAAGTCCACTCTATTAAATAGGGTGGACCATACGTCTTAACTAATACCTATAGGTTAAGTTTTTGGAAAATATTAACCTATAGTTTATGTACTTTTTATTTATCGTGCTGTATTATTATTTCAGCAAATTCAACATGTTCTAATGATATGCGAAAGGAATGATAATATGGATAAGCACGACAAACGATTAATTGCTATTGCATGGTCATTGTCCGCAATGGCATACACCGACAAGCTGATTCAGCGCTATGAAGAAATCAAGGATATTGATTCATTGAAATCTGTTGCAAAGCAGATCGAGGAACAGCTTGCCGATGAAGTACATTTTGACAAGTATGCAGAATCTTGATAATCGGTTGTAAAGCGGTCTGTTGCGCATTGTTAAGATGCTGAGCCATGAACTGAGCCGATGCAGTTTGTTTAAAAGTCCGAAACGTGTTCGGCATTGTCTATTCCCCGAAGCTCCCTTTTTTCCACAATGGCGGGATATAGGAGCAACGGGGATGATAGCAAGGCATTCAAACGTCCATGCAATCAGACTCTGCCCAGTTGCTGTTTTAGATTTCTCAAGGCAATTGCATCAGCCCCGCCTTCGCTACTTCCTGCGCACGGTTTCGCTATACAGCAGTTCTTTAACGTCTGCTCTGTAAAAGACAAGTCGGGACTCTTTAACGTCTGAGCCTACTCCCGTTTGAAGACGTAGGATGGTTTATTTACGGGACACCAATTATGTGCTTGCCATTCCTGTCATCGGTTTGGTTACCGACTCGCAGAACCTATCATTTTCGTGATGTCACGAAGAAGATTTAGAGAGTATTAGAGAGTAACTTGAGAGTAATCGTGCGTACTTCTTTAATTCACAATCTCTTCAAACAACAATTCTTGAGTATTTCCCTGTAATTTCGGGTAAATTCTCAATTATTGGTAACTTTTTGTTGAGTATTGCCCCGAAGGAAATTCTGTGTTATTATTAGAGATGAGCAAAACGGGTAATTCGGCGAGGCACCTCGGTTAAGACTGTAGGCGCAAAGGAAAAGACACCCGCTTTGGAGCAAAACAAACCAGACGCAGTTGAAAAACTGCGCCGAAAGAGGGACAGTGTGAGATTTCAGCCAGCGCGGCGGAGAGACTTGAGGCTACGGTAGGAGTGACGATTTCCGGCAAGAACGGCAGCCAACGCGACCGCCAGCGCGGAGATGTGGGAAATCGTATTGAGGTTGGCAGCGCTCATGGCGTTGCGCACCCAAAGGCGTTCCTGACCGGTAGCCTTAAAGCGGGAATTGTAACGCTCGCACTCTGTACGAAGCGCGTAGATGCGCCGAAAACGGAAGCAGTCCCGGTCAATAGAAAGCCGGTAATCGTTCGGAATGGTCTTGTATTTCGTGCAACCCCGGTTTTTTCTGCCGTTGTTCCAGTTTTTGTGGTTGCAAGGGCATACACTGGTTTTGGAGTTTCGGAAGGGACAGCAGTATTTCTGCCGCAGACCACCGTGACCGTCCGAGGTTTTGCCGTCCTTGCTCATGGCAAGTCCAGCCTCGCAGAGGACATTGCCGCAGGACAGCTTCTTCGGATCTTTTGTTCCGCGCCTGTTCAGCGGGATGACCGCTTCGCCGTTGTAGATGTCCCGAACCGTGTTGTAAACGTGCTTTGCGTCATACCCCTTATCGCCGATGAAAGTACATTCCTCAATGGTTATGACCTCATTGGCGCCTTGCAGCATGGCTTCGACCATTGTGGAATCCGCAACGTCAGCTGTTGTGGTCAACTCATAGATCGGCAGACCGGAGATACAGTCCACAAGGATATGATCCTTGTATCCCCAGTAGAATTCGTAGTTTCTCTCGTTATGCTGGTTTGATGCGCTATGAACACCAAGGGCGCAATCCGGGTCGCTTCTTGGGTGGTTTTCATTGGAATACTTGTTCTTTGCAAAGGATTTCGGATTATTCTGTGCGGTGTTTGCCATGACCGGCGTGGAATCCAGACCGATAAACGAGGCGTCCACGATACC
>JAZLJN010000013.1:0-15409 GCA_045617885.1 Bacteroidales bacterium
CCGCGACATCGATAATACCATCAAACAGGACTACATAACCGACTCTCATTCCAAGACTAAAGAGGATACTTATAAGGCATTCGTGGAGTACATGGCAAACTTTGGCCGATATGGTGTGGCAAAGGTGGGTGTGCGATATGAGGGGGTGAGGTTTAGTTATGACCCCCTCCCGACCTCCCCGAGGGGAGGAGATGAAAAGTTAGAAACTGTAGATGAAAAGCCAGTTCATGACACGCGTCATGGGTTGTATCCATCTTTGTCATATTCCGTACAGCTTGGTTTAGTTGGTCTTTCGCTAAATTATAACACCAAGACCATTCGTCCAAACTTCTACCACCTGACAGATGCCACGACCTACGCCAGCCATTCTATACTGATGCAGGGCAATTCTCAGTTGCGCAATCAGATACAGCACGAGCTTGGGATCAATGCTCGCTGGCGATGGTTTATGGGTGCTGTAAACTATACGCAATGTGAACACATGATTTCGCAATGGCAGTATCCTTATATCAGCGAGCAGATTCCTGCCAAAGAGGGTGTGCTGGTGTATCGGCGAATCAATCTCCCCGAACCTGTGCGAACACTCATCAGTTATGTCAACGCTTCGCCTACATTCGGACCTTACTCCATGAACTGGACCGTAGGCTATCAGCAGCAGTTCCTTACGCTTGAACTGAATGACCCTCGTGTGAGCCTCTCCTCCAGTCCCTATCCAAATGGCGAGGGTATCATTCACAAGCGGAGCAAGTCATATAATGATCCTGTATTCATCCTGAACGCCAACAACACTTTTCGCTTTCCTCATAACTGGCAGATGGAGTGTAACCTTAATCTCAACACTCCTGGCCACGTGCAGAACTACCGACTGATGCGCTGGAATGCAGGTCTGTCTGCATCCGTTCAGAAGTCCCTCCTGCCAAACAATGCGCTCACCCTGCGCCTTTCCGTAAACGACATTCTCTATCGCACCGGGCAGGACCTTCTCTTGGACAGTGGTGACAGCCAGATGCTGCAATGTAACCGACACTCGTCACAACGAATCAATCTCTCCGTCCGCTATGCATTCAACCAGACAAAGAGCAAATACAAAGGTACGGGTGCTGGCAAGGATGCAAAGGATAGAATGTAGTGATAAAATGGATGCCACTTTGTCAAGACAAACCTCCCGAGACCTCCGATTGGGCGCCACGCCTTCAGGATAAATCTCCCGAGACCTATGATTGCACGCCAAGGGTCGTTGGCAAGCATTTCACGAGTGAGAAATGGACGCCAACGGTTGTGGACGTCCATTTCTTATTTTTTATCACCTTTCCACTCCATGAGCAGAACTTGTCACCTTGCGGAAACGTATCAGGTAGAGGATGGCGGCTGTGGTCAAGCCGAAGGGGAACCCCATCCAAATGCCGTAACACCCCATATCCATGATGATGCCAAACAGATAGGATAATGGCAGGGAGATGACTACATAGGCAAGGAAGGAATACTTCATCAAAACCTTCACATCACCATAGCCTCGGAGTGCATTGACATAAGCCGTCTGCATACCGTCACCAAACTGATACAGGATAAGCGGTAGCGCTGTGGCTGCCACGATGGCAGAGACTCGTTCAAGGATAAAGGCATCAGCATCACTGATAAACAGTACGGTAATATCCTCACGGAACGCATAGACCGCTGCCGAGGCTATAATACTCATCAGCAGAATCATCTGATAGCCAGCATTAGCCGCCTGCCTGACGCCATGAAGATTATTCAATCCGTTATAATTGGCAACACGGATGGCAATGGCCGTTCCTGTACCGACAAAGAACATATAGATCAGATTGGCAAGTGAGATCATTACCTGATGTGCTGCCAAAGCAGAGGTTGAGTCCCAGGTCCTGCCTCCGATTCCGAGGAAGAGTGAGGCTCCGGCAAAAGCGGCTATCTCCACAGACATCTGAATACCGATAGGCCAACCTAACTTGTTCAGCTGGACAATGCGCGCCCACGTAACCTTTGCCTCCCGCCAATGACACACATAACTGCTATATCTGCGAGTACCGAAGATCACCCACAAAAAGAGTATGAGCATGACGACGCGACTTGAGGCAGTAGCCCAGGCTGCCCCATCAATGCCAAGTTCTGGAATACCCAGTTCCGGACGTCCGTAGATCAGCAGCCAGTTGAACAAGATATTCCAGACATTGCCTACCAGCAGGATCCACATTGAGGTGCGCGTATCATTAATCGAATCACAGAAGGGTTTGAATCCGCTTGAAACTGCCAGTATCGGCATGGAAGGGAGCAGAATCAGATAGTAACGCTTCATCAGGGGAAGCAATTCCGGGTCAAGTCCCATCAGGGGAAGGCAGAAATAGATAATGGTCATCACCACGGCAATGATTACCGCCTGAATGGCATCAGCTACCAGGCTGGACTTGAACACCTCCATGATCTCAGCCTTCTTGCCTTGCGAATAGAGGGCTCCTATCAAGGCTACCGCTCCCTGGCCAAAGCCCATACAGAGCATGATAGCCAATACCATGATGGAATTTACAAAACCAACAGCAGATAACTCTACTGCCTGATGCTGACCTACCATGATAGTGTCAGCCATACCCTGAAGCGTGAATCCTATCTGGGCTATCATTATCGGAACTCCCAGACGTATCAACGCCCGATATTCCTGTGGATAAAAAGGTATTCTCATAAAAGACTGGAATTCTCGAGGTTCATCTCTTCAGTCAGCAACCGGCGTTTCTTCTCAATCATCTCACCCTCACGCTGTCCGTGAAAGCCTCCTAATGAGCCGTCAGCTGCTACCACCCGATGACATGGCACATCCGGAGCGAAGGGGTTACGCCTCAACGCCTGACCTACAGCCTGCGCGCTCCGGCATCCGATGCGACGTGCCAGTTCGCCATAAGAGATGGTCTGTCCCTTAGGTACATTGAGCAACTCAAGATAGACTCTGCGCTGGAATTCTGTGATCGCAGAAGAGTGCTCGACACAGGCCCTGGTCTCCTCGATGGTCATATACGTATAAAAGAGGCTGTGCCAAAATGAAATGACACAACCTCAAATATTTTTAATTAATAATTTCAAGAATTACTTAGACTGAGCGTAACGCTCGTTGAGAAGCTGAAGCACCTCAGCAGTGATGTCATACTGTGGAGCAGCGATAAGGATGTTATCATTCATCGTATTGCTGAAGATGAACTGGAACTTCTTGATGGCATTATACTCCTTAAGGAAATTCTGGATGGTGTCATTCAGACGGGTATTCATATCAAGCTGCTCCTGAGCGAGCTCCTGCTGAAGCTTTGCATTGAGCTGATCCAACTGGTTCTTCTTCTGCTCAAGGCGGTTAGCCTCTGACTGTGCACGCTGCTCATTCAGGAAGGCATTGGTCTGAAGCTTACGCTGGAACTCATTATAGTCACGCTCAAATGCCTGTGCCTGACCATTAAAGTTGGCACGAGCATCCTCAGTCTTCTTGATAAGAACCTCATTCAGGTCCTTAGCGAAATCATAATTTGTGAGGAGGGAATCTACGTTAATATATGCGAGTGCATATACAGCCGAGTCACCAAGTGAAACGGCAGAAGCCGAAATCTGAGGATTTTGATTGTTATTGCAAGAGGTGAGACCTCCAGCAAGGACTCCTGCCATCATGAGCGCAGAAGCATAAGCGTAAATTTTCTTCATATTATATTTTAAAGTATGTATTTTCTTAATAAAGGCCTTTATGGTGGCGCTCTTCAAAATCCTGCGTCTGGACACAATGGATTCCACGGTCACGCATTGCCTTAGATTGGCTCACGTGAGTCTTCGGGAATGAACCATTTTTCACAAATAATATCTTAATTGCTAAAAAAACAAAAGATATTAAAAGAAATCCGACCGAAATTAGAATAGTTTGCCACATTTTTTGTATCTTTGCGCCGTGAAACGTCATTGAGGACAATCCCTGCGGACAAAGTTTCACTTTTGCGGGTGCAAAGATAAGAAATTTATCAATCAATGCGCCAAAAAAACCGCTGTTTTTAGGAAAAAAGAATATAAGTTGTAATTATTTAACAATTGATGACACTTTTATTGCCATTTTTCCTGCATTTTTACAGCTTATTAACTCAGACAACTACATCAACTCATAATAAAAAATAATCTACTATGGAAATCAAAAATCTTGAGCCAAAGATCTTCTGGGAGATCTTTGATGCCATCACCAAGGTACCACGCCCTTCAAAGAAGGAGGGACAGATTCGTAACTGGCTCGTAAACTTTGCCAAAGAGCATAACCTCGAGTGCAAGGTGGATGAGACTGGCAATGTATTGGTAAGCAAACCTGCAACTCCTGGCCGTGAGGATCGTGAGACCCTCGTAATGCAGGCTCACATGGATATGGTATGCGAGAAGCACTCTGACGTGCAGCATGACTTTGAGAAGGATCCTATCCCAACCTACATTGACGGCGAATGGGTGAAGACCAAGGGCACTACCCTAGGCGCTGATGACGGTGCTGGTATGGCTTTGAGCCTTGCTGCCCTCATTGATGACACATACGAGCATGGTCCGCTGGAGTTCCTCTGCACCTATGATGAGGAGACCGGCATGACTGGCGCCAACAACCTCTCTGAAGGTTTCATGACCGGCAAGCTGCTCCTGAACCTTGACTCGGATCTTGAGAATCAGATCTTCATCGGCTGTGCAGGCGGTAAGGATACCGTAGCTATCTGGAAGTATCAGGCTGAGCCTGCTCCACAGGGTCTCTACTATGCCAAGGTGCATGTAGGCGGACTGTTGGGCGGTCACTCGGGTGGCGACATCCATCTGGGTCGTGCTTGCGCCAACAAGATTCTTGCCCGTTTCCTCTATGCTCATCCTGAGCTGCTGGTGGCTGAGATCCATGGCGGCAACCTCCGTAATGCCATTGCCCGCGAGGCATACGCCATCGTGGGTCTGCCTATGGCCAAGAAGGATGCACTCATGGCTGTGTTCAACCAGTTTGTAGCCGAAGTCGAGCAGGAGATCAACCTCGTAGAGGCTGGCTTCAAGATGACCATGGAGACCACAGATGCTCCACAGACCATCATCGAGCCTGCTGTCATGGCTCAGGTTGTCAGAGCTATGATCGCTGCTCCTCACGGTGTGCTCGGCATGAGCGCAGCCATGCCAGGACTCGTAGAGACTTCGACCAACCTTGCCTCTATCAAGATGCTCCCAGAAGAGGGCATCATCAAGATTGAGACCAGCCAGCGTTCGAGCATCATGAGCCAGCGTGATTATGCTGCCGAAATGGTGGGCAACGTATTCGCTCTGGCAGGTGCAGAGGTTAGTCACGGCGACGGCTATCCAGGTTGGGCTCCAAATCCAAACAGCCGCATGGTTAAGATCACCGAGGCTGCCTATCGCAAGGTATTCGGCAGCGAGCCTGAGACCACAGCTATCCATGCAGGTCTTGAGACCGGTCTCTTCCTTACGAAGTATCCATGGCTTGACATGGTCAGCGTAGGTCCTACCATGGTAGCTATTCACTCTCCTGAAGAGAAACTCAGCATCCCTTCTGTGGCTAAATTCTGGCCATACGTCAAGGAGATCATCAGCTCAATTTAATGTGCGGGATGCATCGCCAAACCGCTATTTAAAACGCTTTGACTTCTCAAAAGAGAAAGTTATCAACAAAAGAGACACTTTTTTGGGCAAATATTTGGACGTTTGATAAAAAAGTCCTATATTTGCCCGAATTTATTTTTAAATAAGACGCACACGCGCCAGAAATTCAGACAACAATAATTATTAAATGATATAACCTATGAAATTCGAAGTACTCAGTTCAGATCTCATGAGCCACCTGACAGCCATCAGCCGCGTGCTCACCAGTAAGAATGCCATGCCTATCCTTGATAACTTTCTCTTTGTAGTAAGTGCAGACAAACTGACCGTGACCGCAAGTGATGGTGATACTACCATGATTACCTCCGTTGCCATCCAGAATGTGATGGGCACCGGCTCGTTCGTTGTCCCAAGCAAGACCCTTCTGGATCCACTCAAGGAGATGCCTCAGCAGCAGCTCAGCATTGAGGTTGACAATGAGAATTATGAGATTGTGGTCAACTATGAGAACGGCAAGTACAATTTCATTGGCGGCAATGCAGCAGAATACCCACTGCAGCGCAAACTTGAGTCGGAGGCAAAGACCGTAGATCTCAATGCACAGGCACTGCTCAACGGTATCACCAGCACAATCTTCGCTACGGCTGATGATGACCTCCGTCCTGTCATGAACGGTATCTATTTTGATATCAAGGAAGACCGTATCATCTTCGTAGCTTCTGACTCGAAGAAACTGGTACGCACCATCAATACCAGTGTTGCTCCTGGATTTGAGAGCAGCTTCATCCTGCCTAAGAAACCAGCTAACCTGCTCAAGAACATCATCAGCAAGGACTGCCTCCTCTGCACTATTACGTTTGACAGCAAGTGCGCCATCTTCAAGTTGGGCGATTATGAGCTCAGCTGCCGTCTGATTGAGGGTCGTTACCCACGCTACGACACTGTCATTCCTAAGAACAATACCAACCGTCTCACCATTGACCGCCAGTCATTCCTGAGCGTGCTCCGTCGTATTGCCGTATTCTCTAATTCGGCTACCAATCAGGTAAAGTTTGTGCTCTCGGATAATACCCTGACCATCTCGGCACAGGATGTGGACTATTCAACTGCCGGTACCGAGACCATCAACTGCTCATACGAAGGCACCCCAATGAGCATCGGCTTCCGCGCCAACTTCCTCATTGAGATCCTGAATGTCATTACCGCACAGGAGGTAGATCTGCTGCTGAGCGACCCTGCACGTGCAGGTCTGGTATCTCCTGTCCAGAACAATGAGGGTGAGGATCTGCTCATGCTCATCATGCCTATGATGCTGACGGATTTCTAAATCCTGCTGAACATGAAACTTTCCCTTAGGAAACCGATAATATTCTTCGACCTGGAGACTACAGGCCTGAACGTCACCACGGATCACATCGTCCAGATCGGATACATCAAAGTCTATCCAAATGGTACTGAAGAGGAGGGTAATATCCTGATTAACCCTGGCTGCCACATCCCGGAAGAGACCTCCAACATCCATCACATCACGGATGAGATGGTGGCGGATAAAAAGACCTTCAAACAGATGGCTGGCACGCTGGAACAGATCTTCAAGGGATCTGATCTGGCAGGATACAACTCAAACCGCTTTGACGTCCCGATGCTCATTGAGGAATTCCTGCGTGCTGGGATTTCGTTCGATGTCTCAAATTGCCGATTCATTGATGTGCAGAGCATCTTCTACAAGAAGGAACCCCGCAACCTCTCAGCCGCCTACCGTTTCTACTGCGGCAAGGACCTTGAAGGGGCACATTCGGCTGACGCCGATATCCGTGCTACCTACGAGGTACTTCAAGCACAGCTTGACCGATATAAGGATGACGAAAAGGATCCTCTGCAGAATGATGTGGTCTGGCTGCAGGAGTACACCCGCATGAACCGTAACGCTGACCCAATGGGCGCTATGGTGTACGATGACAAACAGCGTATCTGCTTCAACTTTGGCAAGCACAAGGGACGCCCCGTACTCGAAGTGTTTGACAAGGAACCAAGCTACTATGCCTGGATGATGAATGGAGAATTTGCGTTGAGCACCAAACAGCTGCTCACTCAAATCAAGTTGAGCACATTGATGAAGAAATAACAAAAATGCAGAAAAACAGCAACCATAACAATAAGTCAGGCCAACAGAATCTGTTGACCTGCTTGTGCTTTGGGGGTATGTTACTGCTCACTTCTCATCCGGCCAAGGCACAAGAACTCAATGCCACGGTGACCATCAACACGCAGCAGATTGAGGCATCTCTGCGTGACCGCTTCTCTACGCTGAAGGAATCCCTTGAAGAATTTATCAACGGCCAGCAGTGGACCCCCACTCAATTTGCCCTGAATGAGCGAATCCAATGCACATTTGCCCTCACCATCAATACGGTGGAGGATACGGATCTGTACAAAGCTTCCATCACCGTGCAGGCGAGACGCCCCGTGTATAATGCTTCGTATCAAACCACGCTGTTCAACTGGCGCGATGATGACCTGCTGCTGCCCTATCAGGAGGGACAGAACCTTACGTTCAATGAGTTCAACCTTGACAGCGAACTGATTGCTGCCGTGGCATACTACAGCTACCTGGTGCTGGGACTTGACTTTGACAGCTTCTCGCCCAAGGGTGGAGATCCTTATCTGCGCAAGTGTGAGAGCATTGTGAGCCAGATGCAGAGCAGTAATAGCAGAGGATGGAAGGCTTTCGACTCAAAGAACAACAGACACGGTCTGATCAGTGCTTTGCTCGAACCCAGCCAGGAAGGGTTCAGGCAGCTCTGGTACTCCTACCATAGGCAGGGACTTGATGCTATGGCTCAAAGCATGGACAAAGGACGCCAACAGGTCACTACTGCCCTGCCCCACCTCAAGGAAGTACGCTCGGCAGATACACAGACACCGCTGTTGACCCTATTCATCACGGCAAAGATGGATGAGCTCTGCAATATCTACAGCGAAGCCCCAATGCCAGAGAAACGCTCGGTGCATGACCAGCTGACAGACCTCTTCCCTACCTACTCGAACGAATTGTCTGTCATCAAGGAGGAGTACCGCGAATAACTAATAAAAGAACAGAATGCTACAGTTCCTTACCATTGACAATTATGCACTCATCAATCACCTGGAATTCGAACCAGGAAAAGGACTGACCGTTATCACGGGTGAGACGGGTGCGGGTAAGTCCATCATCATGGGTGCACTGGGACTTATTCTCGGCCAGCGCGCTGACGCCAAGGCTGTACGTACGGGTGCCGTGAAATGCGTGATTGAGGCAAGCTTCGATGTATCACAATACAACCTTGAGGAATACTTCAGACAGAATGATCTGGAGTACGATGCCCACAGCACCATCATCCGACGTGAGATTTATGCTACGGGTAAGAGCCGTGCCTTTGTCAATGACATTCCGGTACAGCTTCAGATGCTCAAGGAACTCGGACAGTCACTCATTGACATCCACTCACAGCACCAGAACCTTTTGTTAGGTCAGGACTCCTTCCAGATCGGGGTACTGGACTCATTGGCTGGCAACCAATATGAATTAGGGCAATACCGGACTGTCTATACCGAACTGTCTGCCCTGCGCCGACAGATCCGCAAACTGCGCGAAGAGGCTGAAAAGAATGCACAGGAGGCTGACTACATACGCTACCAGTTTGCCCAACTGGAGGATGCAAACCTTCAGGCTGGCGAACAAGAAGAACTGGAAGCGGAACAGGAACGTCTGGCTCACGCCGAAGAGATCAAATCCGGACTATGTAACCTGCATGACGGACTGGATGGCGAGGGTGAGAGTGTGGTGCAGCAGCTGAAATCCATCTCTCAGCGGGCGCATGACCTGATCAGGATATACCCAGAAATAAAGGAGATAGCCGAACGTCTGGAATCGGATTATATTGATCTGAAAGACATGGCGGATGATCTGGATTCACAGAGCGAAGACATCAGTTTTGATCCGCAAAGGTTTGAACAGGTAGAAGAGAGACTGTCTCAGCTCTATAGCCTGTTTAAGAAACATGGCAAACAGAGCGTAGATGAACTGATAGAGCTGCGTGATGAACTTGCTGAACGCATCAGTCATATAGACTGTAGTGATGACGAGATTGAGGAACTAGAGGTGCAGAACAAACAATTGACTGCCCAAGTAAATAAATGTGCAAGTGCACTGACCGCTACGCGAAAGAAGGCAGCAGAGATGCTGCAAGAGAAACTGGTGGAGAAAGTCAGTTATCTGGGTATGCCAAATGTCCGCTTTGAGGCGCAAGTCAATCCGCTGATCAGTGAGAAAACGGGCAAAAACACTTATGCGTCATCCGGAGCTGACGCAATCAATTTCCTATTTAGCGCAAACAAGAACCAACCGCTCAAACCTGCCGGCGAAGTAGCGTCGGGCGGTGAAATCAGCCGACTCATGCTAAGCATCAAGAGCCTGGTAGCCAACGCACGTACACTGCC
The DNA here is from genome assembly GCA_045617885.1 of Bacteroidales bacterium. Lineage (GTDB taxonomy): Bacteria > Bacteroidota > Bacteroidia > Bacteroidales > UBA3663 > Liminaster. The sequence continues at coordinate 10,078 of JAZLJN010000013.1, forward strand.
TACCATCATCTTTGACGAGATTGACACAGGTGTATCGGGAGACATTGCAGACCGTATGGGAAAAGTGATGAAAGAACTCTCTACCCATCTACAGGTAATCACCATCACGCATCTGCCACAAGTAGCGGGCAAGGGTGATCAGCATTTTAAGGTCTTCAAACAAGACGAGGCGGAGGCTACAATCACCCACATCACACAGCTCAATCAGGAGGAGCGGATTCAGGAGGTTGCCCGTATGCTCAGCGGATCAGACATCACCCCAGAGGCTTTGGCAAATGCCAAGACGCTGATGAAATGAGAAGAATAACAAAGAAAAAAAGAAGTGACCCATAACAGTTTTCTAACCGTATGGGTCACTTCTCTCTTATTATTATGAGAATTAATCTCACATGTTTGAATTTCAGTTTTTACTTCACCTCCCAAGTGTCACCACTCATGAGAAGATCCTTCAGCGAGCGCTGCTTCTTCTTACCCTTAACATCCTCGATCTGTTCGACAACTGCCTGATCATAAGTCATTGCCTCTACGTCACGAATCACACCAAGAGCAATAGGAAGCTCATCAGTTGCACCAGCATAACCGTATGGCGAATAGCCCATCATGGCAAGCTTCAGGTGGAACGTAGGATCTGCCTTGTGGGCATCATGAACCAAGAGGTCAGCCTCTGTAATGCCATTCTCTCCGATGGTAACTGGCTTGATATCCCAGCCATCGAGAATAAGACCCTTGTTGCGATCCTTACCATAAATCATTGGCTTGCCATGCTCCAGAAGGATGGTCTTGTCAGCCCTTACTGCCGAATCGGTAATCAGCTTATGGATGCCGTCAGCGAAGATAACACAGTTACAAAGCTCCTCAACTACAGCGGCACCTTTATGCTTGGCTGCTGCAACCATACAGGCTACTGAACCCTTGATATCATTGTCAATAGCACGGGCAAAGAAGTTACCACGAGCACCGAGACAAAGTTCTGCTGGACAGAATGGATCTTCCACGGTGCCCCAAGGTGATGACTTTGAGACCAAACCACGGTCAGAAGTAGGACTGTACTGTCCCTTGGTCAAACCATAGATCTTGTTATTGAAAAGGATGATGTTCAGATCAATGTTACGACGCATGGCATGGATAAAATGATTGCCACCGATAGCAAGGCAGTCACCATCACCACTCACGTTCCAAACAGTAAGATCTGGACGTGCGGTCTTGAGTCCGGTAGCAATAGCCAATCCACGACCATGGATAGTATGCATGCCGTAAGTATTCATATAGTAAGGCATACGGCTTGAACAGCCAATACCAGAGATGACAGCAGTCTGACTTGGAGCAATGCCCAGTTCTGCCATTGCCTTCTGCATAGAAGCCGCAACAGCGTGGTCACCACAACCTGCACAAAATTTCAAAGGCTGATCTGACTTAAAGTCTGCTTGTGTATAGCTCATATTCTTTCAAATAATCTAATTTGTGAAAAAGGATAAAACCTATTCTCCCCACATAAGGGAGAGCCCCGAGGGGTAGAGGAATGTTAGAGGGCCTTGATAGCACTTTCAATGTCAGCAATCTGGAATGGCTGACCCTTAACCTCGTTGAACTGCTTGATGGAAACACCCTCGATCTTTGAACGCAGGTAACCAGCAAACTGACCATTGTTCAACTCACAGCACAGAACGTTCTTGTAGCGCTTGAGCACCTCCTCTGTGTTCTTTGGCAATGGACAGATGAAGCTGAAATGTGCTTGAGCTACCTTCATACCGGCAGCACGGCAGTTCTCAACAGCAGCTGCAATGTGGCCGTAAGTACCACCCCATCCGATGACGAGTGTATCTGCATCAACATCACCCTTCACTTCAAGAGCTGGAATCACGTTAGCAATATAGTCAATCTTCTTCTGACGGTTATCTACCATCAGCTGGTGCATGTTAGGATCAGTGGTGATGGCTCCGGCAGGAGTCTTCTCAAGACCACCCAGTCGATGCATCAGACCTTCGGTACCAGGCACAGCCTTCAGACGGACATAAGTCTCAGAGTCACGCTCGAATGGCTTGTAATCTACAGTTCCCTCTGCAGCTACAGCAGGATGAATCTCTGGCAGCGACTCAATATCCTCAATGCGGAATGATGACGAACCATTACCGATGAAGGCATCGGTGAGAAGGATAACTGGTGTATTGTGTTCCAAAGCAACCTTTGAAGCCATGTATGCAGAGGTGAAGCAATCCACTGGAGTGCTGGCAGCAATCACAACTGCAGGACACTCACCATTGCGGCCATAGAGACACTGCAGGAGGTCAGTCTGCTCGGTCTTGGTAGGCAGACCGGTAGATGGACCGCCACGCATTACGTCAATCACAACCAATGGCAACTCGGCCATCACTGCAAGACCAATAGCCTCGCTCTTGAGAGCAATACCAGGACCTGAAGTAGAAGTAGCAGCCAAAGCGCCACCGAATGAGGCACCGATAGCGGTACAGATACCGGCAATCTCGTCCTCAGCCTGAACAGTAGTTACACCGAGGAACTTGAGCTTTGAAAGCTCGTGAAGAACATCTGTAGCTGGAGTGATAGGATATGATCCCAGGAAGAGCTTCAATCCTGCCTTCTCAGCAGCGGCAACAAGACCGTATGCTGTGGCAGCGTTACCCTTCACATCACAATAGGTGCCAGCAGCAGCCTTCTCACTCTCTACACGATATGTAGATACGCTGGCATGGGTATTGGCACCATAGTTGAAGCCATCAGTGATGACTTTGATATTGGCCTGAAGAATCTCTGGCTTCTTGCCGAACTTTGAGGTCAGGAACTCAATAGCCTTCTCCAACGGACGGTTGAAGAGCCAGAAAACGAAACCAAGTGCGAAGATATTGCGGCAACGGGCAATTGACTTGGCATCCATACCACTGTCAGCCAGCGAAGCCTTTGTTGATTCGGTTACAGGTACAGAGAGAATCTGCATGCTGTCAGCAAGTCCCATCTCCTGGAATGGATCGTCGGTTGTAAACTTTGCTTTTTCGAGACCTGCCTTTACAAATGTATCCTGATCATAAATGAGCACTCCACCCTTCTTCAGATACTTTGCATTCTGCTTCAAAGCTGCAGGATTCATAGCAATCAGCACATCACAGGCATCACCTGGAGTATAAACTTTCTTGCCGACATGAACTTGATAAGACGAAACACCGCCAAGCGAACCCACTGGGGCTCGCATTTCAGCCGGATAATCTGGGAATGTACTGATCTCATTACCCAGAATGGCTGCAACCGTAGAGAAAATTGTGCCGGCCAACTGCATACCGTCACCTGAGTCACCTGAGAAACGTACTACTACCTCAGGAGTCTCAATAATCTTTGGATTCTCCATAACACAATATTTATTAAAACACTTAATAACCTATATTTATGTATAATATCTTGCTGCAAATATAGCAATATTTCTTGTTTATTCCAAATTTTTAGGCAAAAAAGTTATTTTCATACGGATTTGTTCTATATCATTCAATATTAATACACAAAAATTGTAAATTCCATACTACAATGCTGAACCCAAAACCAGAAAAATGATTTGAAATTCCTTTAATGCTGAGAGAGTATTGCACAAGTTGCTCTGCATACTTCTTCAGGTAAAGCAGAGCCTTTCCTGAAGTGCCTACGCAAAGCTCTGAACAGTAAGACCGAGATTAGTTTTTATCCAAATAACAGTCATGTCACCTACAATCCAAAACAAAAAAAGAAGCATCCACAAAGGGGACGTGTCAAAAGCCACGAAATATCAAATATTAGATGATAAAAATTAATTCCACCCTCGCTACAGAGCTCTGTAATGGGGGTGGATATTATTTGATATTTGATATTTAATATTTGCTGGGTCTTTTGACACAGACGCTTTGCAGATGCTCGTATCGTAAACAGAACAAATCACTATTGAGGCTGAACTACAGATTCTTCTTTTCCATCACGGCAATAAATTTGTCAAGCAACGGAACGATTGCAGTCAGTTCTTCGATTGAGATACCGCTTCCTACGATTTCTCTTGACAGACAATTAGGAACTTCCTTGACCAATTCCTCCAGCTTTTTGCCCTCTTTGGTAAGAGATATAATGCGTTGTCGGGTATCAACCAACCCTTTAGAACGGATGATGAGTCCCTGCTTCTCCATTCGCTGCAAAAGTGGAGTCACTGTGTTCGTCTCAAGCTTTGTCAATTCGGTGATTTCACTAATCACTCTGTTGTCCTTTTCCCAGAGTATCATCAGCACGAGATACTGAGGATAGGTTATACCCAATTCCTTGAAATACGGGGTATATGCATTAGTTACCAGTCGTGCTGCCGTGTAAAGACGGAAACACAACTGGTTATCAAGCTTTAGCTGTTCGTACATCGATTAAAGAATGCTATTGGATTATACTTCTCAGACATCACTCGTAGTTCTTTTCCCCCACCAGCTTTTGACGCGCTTCACTCCTTCTACACCCAGAATAGTCAGACCACCATACTGGAAAGTCTTCGCAAGTCCGAAGAAGATGAACCACAATACACCTTTTGTCTCCACACTCAGCGGTAATGCCATTTGTGCAAATGAAATGATGTAGCAGGGAATACAGAGCAGAAGAACAATAACACCAGTTCGAAAAGAGAGACTCTGCAGCCAGCGCTTGATTCGACTAAACCATTCTTTCATCACTTCAAGAGTTGCTTGATCGCTGGGGCAATAACCTCCTTGGTAGCTGTAGGCTCAAAGCGCTCTACCACATTTCCTTCTGCGTCAATAAGGAATTTGGTGAAGTTCCACTTGATAGATGGCTTGCTGGCATAAGCAGAATCTGCCTGTGTAAACATCTTGTCAAGGATAGCGGTGAGTGGATGATTTGGATCAAATCCAGCGAATCCCTTCTGCTCCTTAAGCCAAGTATAAAGAGCAATCTCGTTCTCTCCATTCACATCAATTTTGTGGAACTGAGGGAAAGCTGTATGATAATTTAACTGGCAGAATTGTGTATATTCCTCATCTGTCTCAGGTGCCTGCTGGCCAAACTGATTGCAAGGGAAATCAAGAATCTCAAATCCTTTGCCACGGAATTCTTCATACATCTGCTCCAGTTCTTCGTACTGAGGAGTAAAGCCACAACGGCTTGCAGTGTTTACGATAAGAAGAACTTTGCCCTTGTACTCGCTGAGATTAACCATCTCACCCTTCTGGCTCTCTACACTGAATTCATAAACTGTTTTCATTGCCTTTTCTTTTGTTTGATTCTGACAAGAAGCTGAGATAAACATAGCAACAATCATCAGAACAGTGTGAATAATACTTTTTTTCATATCTCTTCTATTGTTTGACTG
>JAZLJN010000014.1:0-2833 GCA_045617885.1 Bacteroidales bacterium
TATAGAGAAGTTCTTTTGCTTTATCGTTTTCTCCAAGAATGATAAGATAATGGAAATAGTCGGAATCAAATTCCTGACGGAACTCCTTGTTCAGCATCGTTTTAATTGCTGCTACATTATTTGTCATAGCCCAAACCTTAAAGAAAAGGATAATCTGAAGGATGCTAAACACTAAAAGAACAATGGATAAAAATTCAAGCATAGTAAATTTGTTTTTGGGGGTTAATAATTATTTATTCTTTTAATCAATGTATTGTAAGGACACAACAATCCGTCAGCCGATGCTAGATAGCATCCTCTGATAAGGAAAGTTAAGAAAACAAGAGGAAAAAGATTTTAAATTATCAAAGTGAAAGCAAAACAATAGGGAGAGAGCCCAATACCCCCCCCATTGCTTACATTTTGCTATTATACAACGGATTATTTTCATAGTATATGTGCATGCAGATGTCTTTTGAATCGGCATACGGGCACAAAGATACGTGGTTTTTTTGAGAGTTCCAAATTTTTAGAAAGAAAAAATTGAAGAAGCTATTAAACTATGGTACAATATGCTATATTTCTTAAGCTATTTCGCCTAAAGTCGGAACTGGGATTTGGCAATGCACTTCTTCGTAGCTTTCTACTATATCGGTCACGATCATCAGTTCAACCATCAAGGGATTGTCCATTGGTGTATTTTCGGTGATCTGTGGCAACAAAGCATCGATGCGTGCCTGAGCCAATTCATATTTCTCTTTGGTAATTTCCATATCCTGATATTTATATTGTGCTACAATTTATCTTATCATAGTCGGATTGGGTGCCTACCCAACAAATATAGATCAATCCAGATGAGAACTGGTAATTGATTACGGTGCGAAAATACGAAAATTATTCGAAATAGCAAAACTTATTTATAAAATAGTTCTATTTTTCCGATTTTTTATTTTGTTTTGCTATTTTTTTATCAGTTGTCATCTTTGTTCTCTTTTTAGGTGATGATAGTCCTTGTTAAGGAAGCCGTAGGTTTACATGACAATCTGGACGTTCTCTTGGTGGACTCCCATTTACGAATAGTGGAATACTCCCCAACACCCTTGGCATCCGTTTAAGAGTTGTGAAATCCGTCCCAACAACCTTGGCATCCATTTATGAGTTGTGAATTCCGTCCCAAAGACCCTTGGCAGCCATTCGGAGACCTCCTGTGCTTTTTCCTTCAACCTTGGCAGCCATCCGGAGGTATATCTATATTATGTGCACCTTTAGTATGACTTTTGAAGTACCAGAGTCTAAATCGATTGATATTGAGGCACTACAACTTGATTTGAAAGCAAAGAGAGGCAGGCCGATAGGCTTGCCTCTCTTTGCTTTTCTTTCTATATGGAAGTGATTATTCCTGACCATATTCATCCCACGCCTTGATAGCGATGTCATCGACACTCATCGAAGTGAATGCGTTGATGAAAGCTGAGGCAAGACGGTCATTGGTGATGAGCGGCACATTGAAGTCGATGGCGGCACGGCGGATCTTGTAGCCGTTGGTGAGCTCGCCAGAAGAGAGGTTCTTCGGGATGTTGACTACCATGTCGATCTTCTTGTTGCGAATCAGATCGAGAGCCTGTGGCTGTCCCTCCTCACTTGGCCAGAAGACGATCTGGCATGGGATGAAGTTCTCCATGAGATAACGGTAGGTGCCTGCCGTAGCATAGAGCTTGTATCCCTTCTCAACGAGCTGCTTGCATGGTGTAAGCAGAGATGCCTTCTGCTTGGCGTTGCCCGAAGAAATCAGGACGCTCTTCTCTGGGATGCGGAGGCCGACGGAGAGCATTGACTTGAGGATAGCACAGTTGGTATCATCACCCAGACAACCAACCTCGCCTGTGGAAGACATATCTACACCCAATACTGGGTCAGCCTTCTGCAGACGGCTGAATGAGAACTGAGAGGCCTTGATACCTACATAATCAAGATCAAACTCATTCTTGGTAGGACGCTCGTATGGGAGGCCCATCATGATCTTGGAAGCCAACTCGATAAGATTAAGCTTCAGAACCTTTGATACAAATGGGAATGAACGAGAAGCGCGGAGGTTACACTCGATGACCATGATGTCATTATCGCGTGCCATGAACTGAATGTTGAATGGACCTGAGATGTGAAGCTCGGCAGCAATCTTCTTTGCCACCTTCTTGATGCGGCGCACGGTCTCAACATAGAGTTTCTGCGGTGGGAACTGAATGGTAGCATCGCCAGAGTGAACACCGGCATACTCAATGTGCTCGGAGATGGCGTATGCCACGATCTCGCCCTTATCTGCTACGGCATCCATCTCAATCTCCTTGGCACCTTCGATGAAGCGCGAGATGACCACCGGATGCTTCTGGCTGACGTTGGCTGCCATCTGCAGAAAACGTACAAGCTCATCCTGGTTAGAGCATACATTCATGGCTGCACCAGAGAGGACGTATGACGGACGGACAAGCACAGGGAAACCTACCTTGGCGATGAACTCATTGACATCATCCATATTGGTGAGTTCCTTCCATGCTGGCTGAACTACTCCGATGCGGTCACACATGGAAGAGAACTTCTGGCGATCCTCCGCATTGTCAATATATTTTGCCTGCGTGCCAAGGATTGGTACCTTCTGCTCGTCAAGGCGCATAGCCAGGTTGTTAGGTATCTGTCCGCCTACCGAAAGGATTACGCCATGTGGCTGCTCCAGGTCAATGATATCCATGACACGCTCAAAGGTCAGCTCATCAAAGTAGAGGCGGTCGCACATGTCATAGTCGGTCGAAACGGTCTCAGGGTTGTAGTTGATCATGACTGAGCGATAGCCCTGCTTGCG
>JAZLJN010000015.1:0-27662 GCA_045617885.1 Bacteroidales bacterium
GGGTCAGCGTATAAGCACACCTAACGGTCTGACCATCAGCAAGGGTCAGAAGACCCTGTATAGATAATTCTTGCCACACATCTTTGGCGCGCATTTCACAACTGTGAAATCGTTGCCAAAGGTCTAGGGCGTGCATTTCACGATTGTGAAATAGTTGCCAACAGTCTTGGCGTCCATTTCACAACTTTAAAATTGATGCCAGACATCCTTGACACGCATTTGAAGAACTTCAAATCGCTGCCAAGGATGCCTGGCATTTGTTTTGTTACTTTATGGTATAAAAATAGTGGATAAAGTCGTTTTTTTATGTTTTGCAGCATAAATGAATTAGTTTTCTCTTTTTATTCTTGAATGAGATGTATTTTATAGTTAATTTTGCACAATTATTGTAATAACTAATAACGAATTCTATAAGTATTATGAAAAAATCTCTTTTAACTGTAGTGATGCTTTTTGTTGCATCCGCAGTGATGAACTTGGTGAAAGCACAAGATGCTTCCGTTGCAACCCTTCAGCATGGTGATGACCTGCAAGTGTATTATGGTGCCTCAGCTCTGCAGAAAGCAGTGGAGGCTGCGGCTCCTGGCGATGTGATCAACCTGTCGGCTGGCGTCTTCCAGGGCACTGATATTGATAAAGCCCTGACTATTCAGGGTGCTGGATATGTAGAGGACGAGGCAACCAACCGTCATCGTACGAAAATCAATGGTGATTTCTCAATATCTATCCCAACGGACCAAACTGGTTTTATGCTTGAAGGTGTGTGGTCAGATGGTACTATCTACGTAAATGATACGTTGAGCTATGCCACATTTGCTAAGGATCGTCTTAGCAACATTTATTTCTATGGTCACACTGTCAGTTGTTGCATTGACCGCTGCCGCATCGCCCACCATATTGACCCGGATGATGAATCAGAGAACTTCTTCATCCGAAACTCGGTGATCGACTATATACTCGGTAACAATGATAATGCGACACTGCTGGTAAGAAACTGTTTCTGTCAGAATCTTAGTAGATATGGGGTGCAGGGCATCTTTGAGAATAATATCATGTATCGTCCCTGCAATAACTCAAGTTGTGTAGCTAGAAACAATGTGTATTGTAGTAGGAATGAAAATATGAACGCTGGAATTTCAACTAGCAATTGGTACATTTATAATCCTACTGACTTCAAAAATATATTCAAAAACCCTATAAATGAGTATTCCGACACCCACATGTACGAGCTCACCGACGACGCTATTGCCAAATATATCGGCACAGACGGCACACAGGTGGGCATACATGGTGGAGAGGTACCTTTTGATGACGTGCCAAGCAATCCACAGATTGAGTCGTGCGAGGTTGCACCTCAGACTGATGCCAATGGCAGATTGTCGGTCAAGATCAAGGTATTGGCACAATAAGAGAGCATGAACAATAGTTTTTACAAAATCAATCTAAACAACTACCACCATGCTTAGGAACTCACTCTGTACACTCCTGGTGTTGTTCCCCATCTGGGCGAGTGCCCAGCAGCCGGTGCGGTATGAATACTGGTTTGACCATGATGCTTCTCATCGTCAGAGTGGCGAAATGTCAGGGCAAGAGTATGAAGAACTCAGCCTCGATGCTTCGGCACTGATTGATGGCATGCACCTCGTTTCCCTGCGCGTGCAGGATAACAAGGGGCAATGGAGTTCGCCTCTCACCCGCTATTTCATGAATGACCGCAATCGGCAGGACGAAAATGCAACCACAAGGCCGGTGCGGTATGAATATTGGTTTGACCACAATCTCGCTCAACGCCAGAGCGGTGAACTGACAGGGCAGGGAGAAGAAGAACTCAGCCTCGATGCTTCAGCCTTGCACGAAGGAATGCACCTCGTTTCTTTCCGCGTGCAGGATAATCTGGGCCGATGGAGTTCGCCTCATAACAGATTCTTCATGCACTTACGCAACCAGCTACCGGAGAACAATATCACAACCTTAGAATATTGGATCGACAATGACTATGCCCATCGCCAGAAGATAGCTGCGACTGATGGAGAGATGATGCTCGACATCGATGCCCAGCAGCTGTATCGCGGTGTACACTATCTGACACTCCGCACCACAGACAGCCGCGGACAGATGTCATCGCCTATCACCCACTACTTTTTGGCAGGTATGCCATTACCTGGCGACAACCTGATCACTGCCTACCGTTATTGGTTCAACGACGCCGCAGCCGATGCCACGCTGGTAGAGCTGGATAATCCGCAGTCTCCTTTCCTGCTCGATGTGACGCTCAAACCAAACCACCTCATCAAGGAGGGTGAACTCACTGACGAGAACACTACCACCCTTACCGATGCCGACGGCACGGAACGTATTGCTGCACGCAATGCGCTGCACATTATGTTCTGTGACACGCATGGCAACTGGAGCCAGATGGTGACTGAGGAATTTGCCGCATTACCTGCCAAGGAAGCCGGTGAAAGCTCTACACTCAGCAATATTACCCTGCTGGCAGTCAATGACGAACAGGCGTGGCGCAATACCGGAGCAAACGTAGGTATCACCCTCACCGGTAACTACAGCCACAATGAGTCACTGGATGCCCAGCTGTATTACATCATTGACAATGGTGCCACACGCCGTGCTGAAACCGTGCTTAAGGCAGGAGAGGCACAGTTTGAGGCTGACATAGAATGCGTATTCAAGCAGCATGTAACAGAACATACGCTTAAATTCTTCGCCGTGGATGACAATGAGGTACCATCGGACACCGTCATCGTCAAAATTGGTGAGATGGAAAACACTGGTCTCTACGACGTTCAGAACGTAATGACCTATACAGGTAATGCACTTGAACAGGATGGCATCAATGTGTATGACTACTACGGTAACCTTCTCAGCGCCGATCAGTATGTGCTGGCATACGCCGACAATGTGAACGACGGCTATGCTTCGGTATGGGCCGAGGGATGCTTCCCTCACTTTATGGGCAAGAGCTACAGTTCAAGCTTCAAGATTCATTCGATCATGGCTCCGGAAGAGGTAGAGGTGCTGCGCCAGTTGCAGCAGAGCAGTGGCTTTGACGGATGGGACCTCAATAAGGAAGTGATCTACTGTGATGAACTGCAAGCCGTGTCGGGCTACAATACCCATATTACATCCATTGATCTCTCTTATCGGGGACTTATAGGTGAATTGCCTCGGAATCTGCTGGCATTGCCAAAGCTTGAGACACTTTATCTGAATGGTAACCACCTGCAGGGTACTATCAGCCATGATGCAATCACACCGAATCTGCAAGCCCTCTATCTTGCGTACAACCGCCTCAGCTCACTGACCGGTCCATTGCCAAAAACAGTACAGTGGCTCGAATTGCAAGGACAGGACCTCTCTGGCGACACGATCACTTACTACAATGCCCTGCTTGAGCCAGAACTGTTCTACACGGCACTGCCAAACATCATACGCTATAATCATGACAGGCAGTCGTTCGACCGATACTTTGAACTCTATATGAGCAAGGATGACTATCCATTCATGCGCTTCTCATGCGAAGACACGCAGATGTCGGTAATAAACGGATGGGCAGGCTACGGCAACTATGCAGGCTTCAGTGGCGATCTGCTCGACATGAGGGATGATTCAGGCAACCAAATGAAGGTCATATACTATTTCGACCCAGGTGACGCCAATGCTGATGGAAGGGTGGATGTACTTGACATCCAGTCATCGATTTTGTACATGTTTGACGATATTTACAGTTCGTTCAATTTCACAGCTGCCGACACTTATGCCGACCGCCCAGTTACCATCGAAGAAGTAAATGCAGAAGATCCATGCCCAGCGCTGAATATTCAGGACCTGGTATGTACTACCAATCTGCTACTGGCAGCAGCCGAAGCAGAACACCGTATGCCAATGCCGGCTCACTCAATGGAATCACTTGCCAGCACCGATGCCTATATGTACATTGAAGGCGACAACATAGTGCTGGAGACCTGCCAGCCTGTTGCTGCGCTGCAGTTGACCACTACGGGCGATGTACAATGGTTGTTAGGACAGCACGGTTTGTCACAGACTACGGCACATGGTGGAGCCGACGTGGTGGCTTATTCACTGAACCGAAATACCTTGCCGATAGGCCGTACCGTCATTGGTCAATGCGGTGCCGGATGCCAGCTCATCAGTGCCTGTCTTGCTGACGATGAGGCACAGCGCATCAGCATCACTTTAGGCCAGCCTTCGGTCAATGGCATTGAGGAGATCCGTCAAGATGCAGAAGTCATGACCTATGGCGCAGATGGCGTACGTCGCCAGTCACCGCTGCCGGGCATCAACATTATGCGACGCAAGAATGGCGCAACCATCAAATCTTACATTAAGTAAACTAAAGCCATGCATACAAAACATATATTCACATCACTCCTATGCCTGCTGCTGACCGTATGGTCGGCAGTGGGTCAGGTACACAATGCACTCGTCGTGCCTGATGTCACTGTAGCTCCAGGGCAACAGGTGATGTTGTCAGTCAATCTGGACAACACCGATGACATAGTAGGTGTACAATTCTCCCTGCAGTTGCCTGATGGAGTCAGCTGCTATAACACAGGAGAACTCTCTGAGCGTGCCAGCCATCATCAGCTGACTATACAGAGAATGAATAATAACCGCGAACTGGTGGTCATTTATTCACCCGAAAATGCTGTCATAGCAGGCCGTTCTGGCACTCTGCTCTCTTTGCCGCTTTATGCTGAAGAAACGTTGACCGAAGGAGATATTCTTCCTCTGGAACTAACAAATGTGGTGATGGCTGCCCTTGACGGCACCGATCTCTGCACAGAGCATAACGTGGCAAGTAATATCAACGTAGCGCTGACTCCAGACATTACAGTCACCCACTTGACCATCCCATCTGGCATCTACAAGCCAGAAGATGAGATTACTGTGGAATATGATGTAGAAAACATCAGCAGTGTGGCATTGGTTGATGGCTGGCGTGAACGCATCGCGTTGGTAAATGACGAAACAGAGATTACCATAAGTACCTGCAATGTGGATCTGAATACCGACCAACTGGCGGGTGGAGCCTCACTACATCGCTTGCAGCAGCTGCAACTGCCGCAAATCATCGGTTTGGATGGTGACGTACGGGTATTAGTGGAGCTCTTCCCCTATTCAACCTCTGGAGAGGGATTCTCAGGTCGTGATAATAATGTAGTACGTTCCAAGGAATACATTACGCTCAGCAAACAGCTGTTCTTGACTCCTACGCGAGTGGAGCTCGTGGAGGGACAGAATTCTTATACCAACCTGCTGCTTTACCGCAGTGGCAGCACCTCGGATGATGAGACTTTCACCGTGACAATGACTGATGATCAGCGACTGTCTGTCCCTGAGACGGTAGTCATTGCAAGCGGACAGTCAGCTGCCTACATTCATGTGGGTATCAGTGCCAATCATGAGATTGATGCAGATTCAGTGGCTATCTGCAAGATTAGCGGTGGCGGGTATGATGAGGTAAGCTCACGCATTGTAATAACCGATGACACCCAGCCAGACCTCAGCCTCTTTGCCCAAGAGACAAATGTAACAGAAGGCGGTACGATACTTCTTACCATTGGTCTCGGTCGTCCATGCTCACATGACCTGGAAATTGCTTTGACCAGTAATCGCGGATCCCGTCTTTCAATGCCTTCACATATCGTAGTTCCAGCCCAGCATAGCAGTACAGATGTGACTATTCAGGTATTGCAGGATGATGAGCCGCAACTTGAGGAGACTATTACCTTTGCAGCTTCAGCAAATGGATATAATGCCGCAAAGTGTGATGTCATTCTGACGGATGATGATATGCCTAATCTGGAACTGACCCTGACACCTGGCATTGTAAGTGAAGGTGACGGTCCGCTGTCAGTCATGGCAACACTTCGCCGAACGGACAATATAGACAAACGCGCTACCATCCGTCTGACCGATAACTCTAATGGTGACATCTATTACCAGCAGACAGAGATAGTAATGCTTCCGGGAACGGAAAGTGTCAACGTAAAACTCGGTCCGGTGGACAACCAGATGGCGGAGGGAACCCGCGAATGGGAGATTGAGGCATCAGTCTTCATCGCCTCGTGCAGCTGTAATGCTAACGGCAAATCAGGTGGAGTAGTAACTGCACCACTCACCATCTATGATAATGATGGTCCGAGCCTTTCACTGACTACTGATAGAACAACTATCCTTGAGGGAGACGAGCGTGGCGCCATCATTACACTGTCACGCAATAATGATGTCACACCAGACATTACCGTGCAACTCAAGAGCAATGTGGACAATGTAAGTCTGCCAGCTTCAGTAACCATTCCATCCGGTGAGAGAAGCGTGGATTTTGTATTGTCAGCTCCTGCCAATGATGTGCAAGAGGGTAACAGGCTGATAACGCTGACAGCTGAAGCCGATGGATTCAGCAATGGCACTACCTGGCTGCTGATCTCTGACCAGACACTGCCAGATATGGAAATCACGCAACTGACCCTTTCAAACGACACCGTTTTGACTGGTAATGAGTACGAGGTGCTGCTAACCATAGCTAACAGTGGCGCTGCAAACGTACCTGCAAGAAGCGTAATTATGGTGAATGCGTCTGGTAACAATCTGGTGCTGACAATGCCTCAAAGCATTGCCCCGGGCGAGACGATACAGACTTCAGCCACGTTTACGGCACCAATGATACCTGGTGCTTATGATGTCATTGCTACGGCTAATTCGAATAATGCATTCTCCGAACTACAGACGAACAATAACACAAACTACGCTCACCTGGTCGTTGCTTCGCCATATACATATCAATTACAAACTGATCGTGAAACATACGGTACAGGAGGCATAGTTAAGTTCTCTGGTTCAGTACGTACCATTGATGGACCTGCATCCAATACTACAGTCGAGCCTTATGTTATTATATATAATGAGAGGATTTCGCTCAGCGCTACTACCGACGCTGAAGGTAAATTCACTCTTGACTATGCATTACAGCCAGGCTTGGCAGGAGATTATACAGCAGGTATTGATATGCCAGGTGAGGAATGTAGGGATGCGATCACTACTTTCAGTGTCTATGGCTTGGCTCGTACCGAGACAGTTACCTTGAAGAACTATGTGTATGTAGGAGATGAATTCGTAGCCGAAGTTCCGATACGCAATCTTACGAGTCGTCCGGTGCATAACATCCATGCTACTGTGCGTGACGATAGCGGAATCTATCAAACCCAAGTCTCTGCTATCAGTCAGATTGATGGTCATGGTGAGGCTCTCGTTCATATGTCTATGACGGCTATGGAGGCATCGCCAACCACAACCTGGGATCGTCTGCACGTCATTCTTGAAAGTGATGAGGGCGCTACGATGAGCTTCACGGTTTATAATTATGCAATAACACGCCATGCGCAGCTTGCACTCAACACCAAGTCGATCAACACCACTGTCACCAAAGATACACGACGCACTATTCCTGTAGTAATCACCAATACGGGTGTAGCAGCAACTGGTAAGATCACAGTTGACATTCCAGGCAACCAGCAGTTCATCTCATTGGCTACACCTAACGAGATGCCTTCGCTCAATATGGGTGACAGCATCACCATGATGATCACCTTCAATCCAGAGGGTCTGGACATTAATGTGATACAGACAGGTGAATTAGCTGTCAACTGCGAAAATGCAGATGGCATCGTCATTGCATACGCTGTCAAGGTGGTTAGCGAAGATAAGGGCTCGCTGCTTGTACGCGTACAGGATGAGAATACTATCTATGGCAATGCCGCAGGTGAACATCCATACGTGAGTGGTGCTATGGTCAATGTGAAAGACTATAACACAGGAGTTGTCTTGCTTTCTGCCATCACTGACGAAGAGGGTACCGTAACTTTCAATGATCTCAATGAGGGTTATTATACGCTTTATGTCACAGCGGACAAGCATGACTCTTATACACAGAATGTATTGGTAAATCCTGGCGTTCAGACTGAACACCTTGCGACGGTATCATACCGAGCTATCAGCATTTCCAGCACCTTTGAGGAGACTTCTATTGAAGATGTCTATGAAATAAAGACTGAACTTGCCTTTGAGACACAGGTTCCTGTGCCTGTAGTGATATTGTCGGCACCAGATGAGATTGATCTGAATAGTGTGGAGCAAGGACATGATCTGCTTTTCAATGTCATGGCAACCAATGTAGGTCTTATCACTGCTGAAAATGTTGTGGCAACGCTACCTTCAGCCGAAGGATTCAAGTTCATTCCACTTGCAGAATATGAGGGCTTTGAACTGGCACCACAGGAGAGCTACATAATACCTGTACTTGTAACGGTTGACAAAGATTATAATGGTTCTACTCAAGCACCACACTATGCCAAGGCTTCGCCTAAGTGCAGTGACGACCTCTTTATGGATTGGGAATGGGTGTGCAAGGACAAGAAGCATGCCTGGGTAGAAAAAGTGATGAAATATCTTTATCGGACATGTGACCCTGATGATCCTACCCAGAAACCAGACACAGAGAGCACCAGCCCAACAAATGATGCAGCGGAAGGTCCTACTGGTGATCCTCACCGATGGTATCCTGGCAGCATCCACTCTCAAGTCGATCTTTATGGAGCATATCAGTTTGTCAGTGCACTCTCATGTTCTTTAGCTTGTTTCCTCTCTAGTCCAAAAGACTGGCTTAAGGGAGACTTCTATGACATTGACATTGAATGTATATTAACTGAAATAACTTCAAGCCATGCGCCATCGCTGCGTGGCAACGCTCAAAACAGCCGTTCGATGTTGTACACGAAGTATTACAACGAAATGATGCTTCTTTACAATATCCAGCACAATGGATGGCGCTACTATCAGGAGCTGATGAATGCGCCACAATTGGGTGAGGATGAAGAGACATTCACGATGCTTACGCCATACATTGATGACGTGAATCACATGCTTGAAGTTCAGCATCAAAATGGCACATTGTATGACCAGACCGAAACTCAGCTCCATGATGCGGCTATCGTTTTGATGCCACAAAGACGTGCTGACTGGTACGACTTCAGTCTTGACACCTATCTTGAGCGACAAGTCAACACCTGGCGTCTTCGTGATGGTCAGACCATCGAAAGCCAGAACTACTCGCGCCTTGATTCGCTGAATGTCATGCAACAGCGTGATGTTGAATATCAGCAGCAGTTGCTGGAAATGGGATTGACCAGCACCGACGAGCTCATAGAATCAATCAATGAGACTATTGAGGCAATCAATGAAGCATCAGACAACACCTGTGCTACAGTCAAGATTGAGATTTCTCAAGAATTGCACCTCAACCGTCAGGCATTCCGTGGAACGATCGAGATTGACAATGGATCGGCAGAGAAACTCTCGCAGATTGCTGCTACCGTCACGGCATCGCTTCCTAACGGGGTATTGGCTACCAGCCATGAGATGCAGATTGAACTTGAAAGCGTAGAGGGCTTTACCCCTGATGGCGATAACTGGAGCCTCGAAGTGGGAGAGAAGGGAAAGTTCACTTTCCTCTTCATCCCTACGCAATATGCAGCTCCGACCGTGCCAGTAACCTATACTTTCGGTGGCTTCATCACGTTCGATGATGGTAATGACTTGCAGCGTCGTGATCTCTATCCTGTTCCTCTGGTTGTTAATCCTACGCCAGTGCTTGATCTCACCTATTTCATGCAGCGTGATATCTATGGAGACAATCCGTTGACTCTGGATGTTGTAGAACCAGTGGTTCCAGCTGAATTCAGCGTTTTGATCCATAACAAGGGCTATGGCGATGCCGATAATGTGCGTATGGTAACACATCAGCCTCGTATTGTTGATAATGAGAAGGGACTGGATATAGATTTTGCCATCGTATCATCATCAATCAACGGAGAACCTGCTGTTATGGCACTTCAGGATGATATTGCTACTGATTTTGGTACAATCTATGCAGGTACAAGCGCTTACGCAACTTGGGGATTGACCAGTACGCTGATGGGACATTTCAAGGAGTACGATGTCAGCTACACGCATATCACTGATCATGGTAATCCTGATCTTTCGCTACTTGATCAGGTAGATATCCACGAACTCATTCACAGTGTCAATGCTCATGTGGGCGACAGTACTTATCGTGCTTGGGTTACCAATGATTTAATTGACCTGCACGATGATCCTGATCACCTGTATCTGTCGAATAGTACCCATGAACCTTTGCATGCGCTTCGAGAGGTTACTACTGTAGAGAATCTCGGTCAGTCAACATGCAGGATCACTGTCAATGTCCCAACTCGCGAATGGTATTATACCAAGGTAGATAATCCTTATGGACGCTTCAGCAAGATCACCAAGATTGTGAATGAAAACACGTCGGAAGAACTTGATCCAGCCAACTTCTGGACCACTGATTACCTCATGCGCGATGGTAGGGATCCTGTTAAGGATTATAAGATTCATCTGGTCGATGTAGCTCCAGGTCCTGGAATTATCAGTTATCTGGTAAGTTTTGAACCTGTTCCTGACCAAGTGCTTGAAGTGGAAAGGATTGACGGACTTCCAGCTACAGATGACGATGGCCTTACAGTCAGAAGTCAGGTCAAGGAGATCTTTGTTTCATTCAATAAGCCTATTGACAGCGCAACGTTTGATGCTGCAGATATGACGTTACGTAACCGTGGTGTCCTGCAGGATATGGATCAGGCAGAAATCAGAAGCATCAATAGTAGTGAATACGCCATTGTTCTATCTGCTCTTACGAAGAAAGATGGTCTTTATGTATTCTCTGTCAATACACAGGAGATTACTGACTACGAAGGCTTCTGTGGTAATGAGGGTAAGAGCATCATGTGGATACAATACGGCACAGAAGATGTGACTATGATTAAGCCTGATGGAGACATAACCAACATTGCTATCTACGCTGCTGATGGCACGTGCGTCATGAGCGGAAAGGATACTGAAAGCATTGACTTCAGCCATCTGCCTCATGGTATTTACATCATCAAAGTTGTTACTACTCATGGCACGTCCAGCCATAAGGTACAGCTAAGGTAAAAAAGTGAAAAAGTAAGCATGTCATAAGTCTTTTCTGACGATTGGCATGCTTACTTTTTATTAACAGATAGAGCTATGTAGAAAAACAAAGAACGGGACCCTCCACGAAGAAGGATCCCGCTTTTTGCTTATCGATAATCGTAAGTGATTACTCGCCCTTGATAGCAGCTACGCCTGGGAGTACCTTGCCCTCGATAGCCTCGAGGAGAGCACCACCACCGGTAGAGATGTAAGAAACCTTGTCGGTCAGACCGAACTTGGTGCAGCAAGCTACAGAGTCACCACCACCGATGAGTGAGAATGCACCCTCAGCGGTTGCCTCAGCGATAGCGTCGCCGATAGCCTTTGAACCAGCGGTGAAGTCATCGCACTCAAATACGCCTGCAGGACCGTTCCAGAGGATAGTCTTGCAACCCTTGATAGCAGCAGCGAACTTAGCCTGTGCCTCAGGACCTGCGTCGAGACCCTCAAGACCCTCAGGGATAGCGTTAGATGGGCAAGTGCAGATCTTAGCACCCTCCTTAACGGTCATAGTACCGAAGTCGAGGCCGTCACAGCAGGTAGCATCTGGAGCCATAACGAGCTCCACGCCGTTCTCCTTAGCGAGCTTCTCAACGTTGAGCGCAACGTCGAGCTTATCCATCTCAACGATTGAACCGCCGATCTCACCACCGTGAGCCTTAGCGAAGGTATAGGTCATACCACCGCAGAGGATGAGCTTGTCAACCTTGCCGAGAAGGTTCTCAATGATACCGATCTTAGAAGAAACCTTTGAGCCACCCATGATAGCGATGAATGGACGCTTGATGTTGTTGAGCACATTGTCAACAGCGGTAACCTCCTTCTCCATGAGCAGACCGAGCATCTTGTCATCAGCGCCGAAGTAGTCAGCGATAACAGCGGTAGATGCGTGCTTGCGGTGAGCAGTACCGAATGCATCCATAACGTAGCAGTCAGCGTATGAAGCGAGCTTCTTTGCGAAGTCCTTCTGCTTGCCCTTCATCTCCTTCTTAGCGTCAGCGTAAGCAGGATCCTCCTTGTCAATGCCTACTGGCTTGCCCTCCTCCTCTGGATAGTAGCGGAGGTTCTCAAGCAGGAGCACCTCACCTGGCTTCAAAGCAGCAGCAGCCTCGTCAGCAGCAGCGCAGTCAGGAGCGAACTTAACCTCAGGTACACCAAGAGCAGCTGCTACTGCCTCCTTGATCTGGCCGAGTGAAAGCTCTGGCTTAACCTTGCCCTTTGGCTTGCCCATGTGGCTCATCATGATAAGAGCACCACCCTTCTCAAGGATGAGCTTCAAAGTAGGAACTGCACCACGGATACGGGTGTCATCAGTGATCTTGCCCTCCTTGAGAGGTACATTGAAGTCAACACGCACGATGGCCTTCTTGCCAGCGAAATCGTAATTTTTGATCTCCATAGTTAGAATTATTAAAAAGTTAAACGGAATATGTTGTTGTAGTGTCTCGATTACAAAGTCTTCAGTTCGTGGATCGTTGCGGTAGGATCTGGGCTCCGGAATATCGTATTGCCGGCTACCAGAATATCAGCACCAGCCTCAATCAGTTGTTTGCTCGTTTCAAGATTTACGCCACCATCTACCTCGATGAGTGCATGGCTGTGACGCTCTAGAATCTTAGCCTTCATGCGGCGAACCTTATCAAGCATGGAAGGAATGAACTTCTGTCCACCAAATCCAGGGTTAACGGTCATGATAAGTACCAGATCCACATCGCAGATTACCTCATCAAGCATGACATTTGGAGTGCCAGGATTAATGGCAACGCCAGCCTTCATACCAGCCTCATGGATCTGCTGGATGCAGCGGTGCAGATTGTGGCAAGCCTCCTGATGAACTGTCATGTAGAGGGCGCCATACGAAGCAACACGCTCAATCCACTGTTCGGGATGAACTACCATCATGTGGACATCCATTGGCTTACGAACCACAGGCTGCAAAGACTCCATGACGGGGAATCCGAAAGAGATATTTGGGACGAACGATCCGTCCATGATGTCAAAGTGGAGCATGTCTGCTTCACTCTGGTTGAGCATTTCGATTTCACGCTCAAGGTGTGCAAAGTCTGCACTTAAAAATGAGGGAGCAATCTGAATCATTTCTGTGGTTGATTATGTAGTTGGTATGGTAGTTTTCTGTTCTGTGCCGACCGACTCGCGGTTGCGACTGCGGGCTCTCTTGCGCTGTTCTCGGCGCTTGACGTTGCGCTTACGTTTGCGGTCAGTAGGAGCCGATTGGTTCCGGTTCCTCTCCAACCGCTGTTTAGGCACGTAATTCTCATCAAAGAGACTGCGCCAAGGTAACTGCTGTTCGGGCAAGAGGCATTGATTGAGGGCACGCACCATGCGGCGGAAGTCATCAATATGCTTGGCAAGGGCATTCTTGAAATGGGGCAGTTCGCGCGGACGTGCTACGTATTGTCCATTCTCATACATGCTGCAGAAGTGGCGGTAGAGCTCGGTGATATGGAGTATGCTGATCACTTTTTCCTTGCCGATGCCGGCATTAGTGAGCAGTTCGGCGGCAGTATTGCGTCCATGCAGCAGGGCAATGTCCATCACCAGCGTAGCCAGCTTGTAGAGGGTGTCAGTATGTGGATGCTCACGCGTCAGCGTCTCAAGGGCTGTCCTTGTATGCTTCCAGAGCGTGGTTCCTTTCTCACATTTCGGTAGCTGCTGACGGTCTTCAAGAATCTCTGTCATGCCAGGCATTACATAGGTGAGAAGTCCGGAGACGAGCAGGTCTTGAATACCCTCGCCGAAGGAACGGCTCTTCAGCAGTTTGTTCAGCTCGTCACGCAGTCGCTTAGGAGCGGAGATCGCCATGGCTTCATGATGATCAATGATGGCCTGCCAGCAAACTGGATCAAGATGGAAATCCTTCTGGTGTTTGAAGCGGATGCCTCGGAGCATTCTGACCGGATCCTGACGATAGATGGTAGCCGGATCACCGGGAGTAATCAGTAAGCCAGCCTTCAGGTCAGCTACACCTCTGCCGGTAGGGTCAAGTATCTCTCCTGTGTGCAGGTTCTTGTAGAGGGCATTACATGTATAATCACGGCGGGAAGAATCCTCTTCGAGTGAGCAGAATCGGGTCTCTATCAGTGTGATTCCATCCTCTTCGTATGCCTCGACGTGCGGCTCTACGCACTCAACCAAAGTGAAGGAACCGTCAATGATGACATCCATGGCTGTGGTTCCGTAACGCTGGTAATAGAAAGGCCCTTTGCAGACTTCTGGGAAAGTGGAACACATATATTCCACAAACATCTTTTGTCCGTTGGGAATGTTGACCAGCAGATCCAGATCGCTAAATCGTTCACCCAGAAGCTCATCACGGACACAACCACCCACCAGATAGATTTTGGCGTAAAACGGTGAGTCAGGCTGAATGCACTGCTTGATGAACTGTAGGGATTTTTCGAATTTATTCATTCAGTTTATTCTGTTATTGCGCGCAAAGATAGAAAATAAATGCGAAAACTCCAAAATTATTTGCTTTTTTCGGTCAAAAGATTTATCTTTGCGCCTGTAAATATATATTATTTATATATGAATAAGTCATTCCTGTCATTTTTAAATGGCATTTTTTTTCTCTTCCTTTTTCTGGTATCAGGCATACAGTCTGTCTGGGGACAGAATTTCCGTGACCAGCAAGACCTGCAATGGGTGGCGTATCCAGTGACCTGGCAGGGTAAAAGCGGCGCCCCTTCCATTGGCTGGACCTATCTTCTTGGAGAGAAAGCCAGTATCCTCGTGAAACTGCTCTATCACGGTGTGCCCATGACGGATGTGGAGATAAGCTATAATGTGGCAGCTGACTGTATGCCGCATGATGGTGAATGGGAGAAAGTGCGTGTGGCTCATGATGGCTCGGCTGCGATAGAATTCACGAGTAAGAAACCAGGATTCTTGGACGTGCTGATGCGTTGTACCGTTGAGGGACAAGAGTTTCAGAACCATATCAAGGTGGGGTTCCGTCCGGATATGCTCACGCCCTATACACAGGATCCTGCCGACTTTGACAACTACTGGCAGCAGGTGCTTAAGGAGCAGGAATCAGTGGCATTGAAACCCGTAGTGACTCCGGCACCAGAATACTCTTCGGACAAGGTTGACTGCTATCTGGTGAAGCTGAATGGCGGTACACGGCAGGTGCCTCATGTGATGTATGGTTATGTGTCCATTCCGAAGAAGGAGGGTAAGTTCCCGGTTCTGGTATCGCCTCCCGGAGCAGGAGTGAAACCGATGAATCCGCTGAAGACACAGTTCTATGCCTCTGAGGGTGACATCATACGTCTGGATCTGGAGATACATGGTATCAATCCCGCGCTTTCGGCTGATGACTACAAGGATATCTCGCGTTCATTCGGCGACCATAATGCCAATGGCTACCTTGCCAGCGGATTGCAGAGCCGTGATACCTATTACATGAAGAAAGTCTATCCTATGCTGCTGCGAGCCGTGGATTATCTCACCACCTTGCCCCAGTGGGACGGCAAGAATATCCTGGTGCAGGGTAACAGCCAGGGGGCGGCGCTCTCACTTGTCCTGGCAGCACTGGATAAGCGAATCACGGCTGTAGCAATAGCTCATCCGGCTTTGAGTGATATGGCTGGCTATGCCGAGAAAGGGCGGACGGGCGGCTATCCGCACTTCGGTAACAAATATAAGGAGGTGGAACTGACACCAGAGGTGATAAAGACTCTTTCGTATTATGACGTAGTGAATTTTGCCAGAAGAGTTACCTGCCCAGTGTATATGACCTGGGGCTATAATGACAATACTTGTCCTCCTACCACTTCATGGATAGTATGGAATACGCTGAAGTGTGAGAAGGAGATGTATCTGACTCCTATTAACGAACACTGGATCAGCACAGAGACCCGCTACCGGCAGATGCGCTACCTGCTCTCACAGTGTAAGTAAAGAAACTATTTATGATCTTATAAAATCTGTTATGAAGAAGATCCTTTTGTTGCTATTGGTAATTTGCGCCAATGTTTGCGTTTTGTCTGCCCGTGAGGAGATTTCATTGAATGATGGATGGCGCTCGGTATGCTATCCGGAGGGAAAGAGGGACAGTATGGTGTGTGATAATATCCAGCTGCCTCATAACTGGGATGATTACTATGGCTACCGCAATCTGCCTCATGGTAACCTGCATGGTACTGCTCGGTATGATAGGGTATTCCATCTGGGAGTGAACCGTGATCAGGAGGCTTTCCTCCGACTGGAGGGTGTGGGCAGCTATGTGAGCGTCTATCTCAATGGTAAGGAGGTGTGTAAGCATAAGCCTGCCGGCAGAGTGACTACAACGATAGATATCACACCATTCTTGCAGAGCGACAACCGGCTGTCGATCATCTGTGAGCATCCTTCAGGTATAGAGGACCTGCCATGGGTATGCGGCGGCTGTAATCCTCCGATGGCAACGATTGAGGGTTCTGCACCTTTCGGACTGTTCAGAAATGTTTCAATAGAAGTGACGGATCAGCTACGTATCGAACCTTTTGGTGTACATGTCTGGGCAAATGATGCGCTTGATACGCTGTATGTAGAGACGGAGGTGCGTAACTATGCCAACCATGCAGTAGATTGCCTGATACAGACGGTAGTGGAGGGCAGAGCACGCCGACAGTCTTTCTCAATGGGTGCGCGACTGACGCAGGTCATAAAGCAGCAGATTCCAGTATCAGGTCTCGGCCTCAAGCCCTGGAGTCCGGAATACCCGCAGCTGTATGACGTCACCAGCCTGCTGATGCGTGGTGAGCAGCACATGCTGGCTGATAAGATAGTCACTACTACAGGTTTTACTTCTTTGCGATGGCCAATGAAGGCACAGACGGGAGATGACCGGTTCTACTTGAATGATAAGCCTGTCTTCCTGAACGGTATTGGTGAGTTTGAGCATAACTTCGGACAAAGCCATGCCTTCATTTATGATGAGATTGATAGAAGAGTTTCGTTGGTTAAGAAACTTGGCTTCAATACATTCAGCGAGGTGTGCCTGCCTCATAATCTCCGATACCAGGAGAACTGGGACAAGCAGGGAACCATGCAGGTGAGCTGCTTCTCGGGTCACGTATGGTATGATACGCCTGCTTTCAGAAACAATTTCAAGACGCTGCTCCGCCAATGGGTGAAAGAGCACCGAAACAGCCCTTCGCTTATCTTATGGGACCTGCAGGCAAACAGTTTGCTGCCGAAGGACTTTGAGCGTGAGTGTATTCAGATAATCCATGAGCTGGATGGGCGCAAGGATCGTCCGGTTTCTGCTGAACAGAGTGCAGATGCTCCGCTGTTCCGCATCGGCTATCAGGCTACCCGACTGGCAGGTGATGTGGAGTCAGAGATGGCGTTCTGCGATGAACTGCACAAGCAGATGTGTGAGGCATGGCAGGATAGGAATAACCGCTGCGGACAGTTCCTGGGGGCAATGTTCAGTGCTGAGCGTCCGGGTGCAGGCCGACGTGAGCAAAAACGCAATATCGACAATGCAGGACCTTTCAGCGGAGATGGACTGTTCAATTCATTCTGGGAGCCTACAGAGGCATATTATCTATATGTAGCATGGGGTGCGTTCCTTAACAATGGCGCCAACTCAAATAACGATCCGACGAAATATACTGCTCGTCAGATGGTGGAGATCGGTTATCGACTGGATGGAATCCCTATGCCTGACTATCTGCTCCCTGAAACGGAAAAGGCGGCGCAGCTAAAGCGTTTCGGCTCCGTAACTCCTATTCTGGAGGCTGATGCACAGAGAGCCTATCTCTATAGGTATAACTGTGGTGGAGATGAACTGGTGGATAGTTATGGTCATATCTGGATGGGCGATGATACCCGATACAGCTATAGCTGGGCCCAGGATCCAGCGTTTGCTGCGGATCCTATCAGTCCTGTCCTCGCCAGTCAGTTTGAGGTGCCAGGCTGGGCAATTGCAGTACAGGCAGCCAACAATAAACCACTTCAGTATGCAGCGCAGTGTGACCAGCCATTGCTCCGTACACACAGATGGGGACGTCAGAATCTGCACTTCTACTTCCCTCTGCCAGAGAAGGAGGTATATCTGGTAGATATTTACTTCGTGAATACCCGTCATGTGGTGCACCACGTAAGCTATAAGGCGCGTGTGGGTGCTGATGGCGTACTTGATATTGCCTTCCCCAACGTAAAGATCGGACAGGCAAAGGTGGCAGCCATTGCCATCAGTCTGCCTCGCGTAGATATCAAGCCTTACGGAAAGGTGGACCGCGCTGGTAACTTCACATTCAATGCTGAGACGGTGGCAAAGTTGAAGGCTAAAGTACCAGCACTGAGAAAGGAAAAAGGCTATCCATACAGCGAGGGTTTGCGCTGGGCAGATATTACAAAATAACGATATAATATGATGAATTGGGATCAGCTGCTGAGCGCAGTACGTTTCGGACAGGAAAACCTTGACTTGCGCCAGCATGCCCGTACAGAGTTTCAGCGTGATTATGACCGTCTGATTTTCTCTCCGTCATTCCGCCGTCTGCAAAATAAGACGCAGGTATTTCCGTTGCCGGGTGCCGTCTTTGTACACAACCGACTCACGCATAGCCTGGAGGTAGCATCAGTAGGCAGATCACTTGCCAATAATGTGGCACTGGTGCTGCAGGAAAAATATGCAGATGAAGCATGGAGTGATAAGCTGCAGTCACTGGATGATATCGTGGCTACGGCTTGCCTGGCACATGATATGGGCAATCCTCCCTTCGGACATAGCGGTGAAAGAGCCATCATCGCCTACTTTAGTGAGGGACCGGGTGCAAGGTTCCGTGAAGTGCTGAATGATCAGCAGTGGGCTGACCTGACACACTTTGACGGTAATGCGAATGCTTTCAGGTTGCTGACGCATCAGTTCCTGGGACATCGTGAGGGTGGATTTGCGCTTACCTACAGTTCGCTTGCCTCCATCATCAAATATCCGTACGCCAGCACGTTTGCAACACACAAGCCGAAGTTCGGCTATTTCCAGAGCGAGGAGGAGGCCTTCTTCCGTCTGGTGGACAAACTGGGATTGGTACCGCTGGATGTAGAGGGAGAACTGGATCTTAAGGTTGATGGGGTTCCGCTGGGGGAATTGGCTATGGATGGATTGTTCCCGCATCGGCCACAGAAGCGCTATGCCCGTCATCCACTTTGCTTCCTGGTAGAAGCAGCAGACGATATCTGCTATCAGATCATGGATATTGAAGACGCGCATAACCTGAAGCTGCTCTCAACGGCTGAGACGAAGGAACTGCTGCTGGGATTCTTTGAAGGAGAAGTGCGGGAACGCATTGTGCGCGGATTGACCCACGTGCCGGATATTAATGAGCAAATAGGTTATCTGCGCAGCCGAGCCATTGGTCTGCTGGTGCATGAATGCACACAGGTCTTCCTCGAACATGAAGAGGAGATACTGCAGGGAACTTATCAGAAAGCACTTCTGAAGAGTGTAAGCGAGAATACGGTTAGAGCCTATGCTCACTGTTCGGAGGTGGCTGTGTCACGCATCTATAACAGCAGCGATGTGGTGGATATTGAGGTGGCAGGTTATCAGATTATCACTTCCCTGCTGGATAAACTGGTAGATGCAGTGCTCAATCCGCAGCGCTCGTACAGCCGCCTGCTGCTCGATAGGATTCCGGTGCAGTATGAAACACGTGCTGATGGGGTTTATACCCGCATTATGGCTGTGCTTGACTATATCAGCGGTATGACAGACGTGTATGCATTGGATCTGTATCGGAAGATCTTCGGGATGTCATTGCCGTCATTGTAAAGAAGACACTAACCTTTAAACTCTCACATAATATGGATAAACAAGACCTGCTTGATAGCCGTTATCTTCGGATGGCAACTATTTGGGCTGAAAATTCCTATTGCAAGCGTCGCCAGGTAGGCTGTCTGCTTGTCAAGAATAAAATGATTATCAGTGACGGCTACAATGGTACGCCGACAGGGTTTGAAAACGACTGTGAGACGGAAGATAACCGGTCGAAGGCATACGTGCTTCATGCCGAAGCCAATGCCATTACCAAGGTGGCGATGAGCAGCAATTCAAGTGAAGGATCTACGCTCTATGTCACGGATTCTCCATGTATAGAGTGCGCTAAACTGATTATTCAGGCAGGAATCAAACGTGTAGTGTACAGCCGTACCTACCGACTGACAGATGGAATTGACCTTCTGGAACGGGCTGGCATTGAAGTGGTGTATAAACCTATTCCGGAGTTACAATCATCAGATTCCTTATAATCTCGTCTCCTAAAGCAAGTCCCGCTTCAGTGAGAACAATGTTGCCTTGCCTTTTCTCGATTAATCCTTGAGACAGGTAATGCGACAAGACTTCTTGTGGCATCAACGGAGATATAGGCGTTCCCCATCTGGTGCGGAGTCCGAGCATGATACGCTCATTATAAAGATCCAGATCTGTGAGTTCTTCATGGTCTTCTTGCCTTATGCCTTTGATATATTGCATGACATAAGGCAGATTCCAGGATCTTCTACGGCTTCCGTCATAGCTGTGAGCCCCCGGACCCAGTCCCAGATAAGGGGTTTGATCCCAGTAAGAGGCATTATGCCTGCTATGAAAGCCAGAAAGACAATAGTTGGAAATCTCGTATTGCTGGTATCCTGCTTCGCGCAGCGTACGGCGGAGGAGATCAGCCATCTGCAGACACAATTCGTCATCAGCAGGTGTCAGTTCGCCTCTTTTTACATATTGATAGAGCTTGGTGCCCTCTTCGATGCTTAAATTGTAGGCAGAAATGTGTGTGGGCTTCAGTTTGAGCAATTCTTCAATGCTATATTGCCAGTTCTCAAGCGTCTGGTTCGGGAGACCATACATCAGGTCCAGGCTGACATTGCTGATACCTTGACTGTGGAGCTGCTTCACAGCACGGCGGACCTGCTCGGCGTCATGCCTGCGATTGAGCATCCGCAATTCACTATCCACCATACTTTGTACACCCATCGAAATCCTGTTCACGATGCCCCAGTCCTGATGCTTGCTGATATCATCGGGATTGGCTTCCAGGGTAACCTCCTCGAGTTGCGAGAGATTGAAATGCCTGCTTAATTGTTCCAGAATATCACGGATGCAGGCATCACCTAATTGCGATGGAGTGCCGCCACCAAAATAAATGGTACGGATAGGTGCATTGCCCAACCAATCCTTTCGCTCTTCCATCTCGCGGGCGAGAGCCGCAACAAACTGGGACTCTTTATCTCGTAAAGTGGTGGAGTAGAAGTCACAATAGATGCATCGGGATGCACAGAACGGGATATGAATATAGATGCCTGCCATAACAAATAATGCCACAAATATAGTGCATTTATTTTACAATTCATACTTTTTGTGAAAGAAAACGATTAGGATTCACATTTTTTCTCCTTCTTTCTTGAAAAACTGATGTTTTTTTTATAAATTTGCACGATATTTAAATGTATATATGGCAACAAGTTACCTCCAAATAGAGAATTTGACCAAATCATTCGGCGACCTGGTACTGTTCGAAAACCTCTCTCTCGGAATCAGTGAGGGTGATCGTATCGGTCTGATAGCACGGAATGGAACAGGAAAGACCACTTTGCTCAACATCATAGCAGGCATTGAAGGTAAGGATGAAGGCACCATCGTGTGGCGAAATGACTTGCGTGTGGAATATCTCAGTCAAGACCCACAGTTCCCATCTGACATCACAGTGGGAGAGATTTGCCGCTGCACAAGGCAAGGCAATGAATGGGTCAGGGATGATGACAAGGAGGAGCAAGTACTGGATAATACATCCGAACTGACTCACATACTCACGAAACTGAAGATTACGGATTTCAGTCAGAAGGTCAGCCAGCTGAGCGGCGGTCAGAAGAAACGTCTGGCTCTGGCTCATGTGCTTATTGACCAGCCTCAAATGCTGATACTTGACGAGCCAACGAATCATCTTGACCTTGAGATGGTGGAATGGCTTGAATCCTATCTTAACCGGTCACGTAACATGACAATTCTCATGGTGACTCATGATCGTTATTTCCTTGACCGCGTATGTAACAAGATTGTGGAACTGGCTGACCGCCAGCTTTACACTTATAAAGGAAACTATAACTATTATCTGGAGAAACGGCAGGAACGTCTGGATGCACAGGCGGCTCAAGTGGAACATGCACAGAACCTGATGCGTAAGGAGCTGGACTGGATGAGACGGCAGCCACAGGCTCGTGGACATAAGTCGCGTACTCGAATCGAGGCGTTCTATGAACTGGAGCAACGTGCCAAGGCAAGGCAAGAGGAACAGCGCGTAAGACTGCAGATGCGTTCATCATACATCGGCAGCAAGATCTTTGATGCCAAAGGTGTGTGCAAGACTTTCCCCGGACGTGTAGTCCAAATTAATGGGATTGAGGTAGAGCAGCCTGCCAAGGTAATTCTCAAGGATTACAATTATACCTTTGCCCGTTATGAGAAGATGGGTATCATCGGATCAAACGGTGCTGGTAAATCTACTTACCTGAAACTTCTTCAAGGATTAATACAGCCAGATAGCGGCTGCTTCGAGGTGGGAGAGACCGTGCGTTTCGGCTATTATAGTCAGGATGGAATCCTCTATGATAACAGTAAGAAGGTGATTGATATGGTGCGGGAGATAGCAGAGTATGTAGAGATGAGTGACGGCTCAAAGATGTCTGCTACAGAACTGCTCCGGAAATTCCTTTTCACCCCCGAGAAACAGTATTCTTATGTGTATAAGCTCTCAGGTGGTGAACGCCGGCGCCTCTACCTCTGTACGATTCTGATGCGCTCACCTAACTTCCTGATTCTGGATGAGCCAACCAATGATCTGGATATTGTTACTTTGCAGGTATTGGAGGATTTCCTTCAGGGATTTGGCGGCTGTGTCATTGTAGTGAGCCATGACCGATACTTCATGGATAAGGTAGTGGATCATCTTCTGGTCATGAAGGGAGAGGGCGAGCTGCTTGATTATCCAGGTAACTATAGCGACTATAGAGAATGGCAGCTGCTCAAGGACCAAGAGATGGCAGAGTCAGCCGGCGAATCTTCGAAGAGCGTTGAGGCACAACCCGCAAAAACGGCAAAGCCTCGCACTATGAAGGCGCCAAAACTTTCATTTAAGGAAAAACAGGAATTTGAATCACTGGAGAAAGAACTGCCTCTGCTGGAAAAAGAAAAGGCGGAGATAGAAGAGCTTATGTCTTCAGGAACCCTATCGAATGAAGAACTCGTAGCCAAAGGCCATCGTATGCAGGAACTTATTGACCTGATAGATGAAAAGGAAATGCGCTGGCTCGAATTGAGTGAAAAGGTATAGAACTATTATCAAGAAGAAAAACAGTACACAATATGAAAATACGTAACTATCTCTATCTGCTTGTAGCTCTGCTTCTGCTCCCTCTGTTAAGCAGTTGCGGAAGTGGCAAGAAGTCTGCCGGCAAGGGCAGCGCTTCAATCTTTAGTCACTCAACTAAAGAGGAATTCCGTGGTGTGTGGATACAGACCGCTTTTCAGGACCGTTTCCAGCGGATGACCACAGAACAGAACAAGGTTTATCTTGAGAAGCTCGTACAGAATCTGTATGAAACGGGCTTCAATGCCATCATTTTCCAGATTCGTCCAGAAGGTGATGCCTTCTACAACTCTCCGCTTGAACCTTGGAGCCGCTTCCTGACAGGTAAGCAGGGAGTGAGGCCAAATCCTTACTGGGATCCGATGGAATATATGATC
This sequence comes from Bacteroidales bacterium, assembly GCA_045617885.1. Classification (GTDB taxonomy): domain Bacteria; phylum Bacteroidota; class Bacteroidia; order Bacteroidales; family UBA3663; genus Liminaster. Next base: position 23,843 of record JAZLJN010000015.1, read on the forward strand.
AAGCTCTGTCATGACAGGCACATGGAGTTCCATGCATGGATCAATCCTTACAGAATGTCTGCTTCAAAGAACCAGAAGCTTGACTCTTCGCATCTCTATTATCAGCATCCGGAATGGTTCGTGTTTTATGACGAGCGCTTATATCTCAATCCTGGATTACCTGAATCTCGTGCTCACATCCGTCAGGTAGTGAAGGATATCGTGAAGCGCTATGATGTTGATGCTATTCACATGGATGACTATTTCTACCCTTATCCGTCAGGTTCGCTGAAGTTTGATGACCATCAGGCTTTCGAATCTTATGGCCCTATTATGGGATATGATTTGAATGACCCTGCAGCTTTGGGTAACTTCCGTCGTCGGAATGTCAATATCCTCATCAAGTCACTTAATGAGGATATCAAGGCAGTCAAACCATGGGTTCGCTTTGGTATCAGCCCATTCGGTATCTATCGTAACAAGAAATCCTGGAGTGAGGGTTCGAAGACCAACGGAACCCAGTGCTATGATGATCTTTATGCTGATGTGTTGCTTTGGGCACAGTCGGGATGGATTGACTATATCATTCCTCAAGTGTATTGGGAGATAGGTCACCAGTTGGCAGATTACCAGACTCTGTGCAAGTGGTGGGGCGACCACATTCCATCTAATTGCCATCTGTATATTGGTCAGAGCATTGAGCGTAGTCTTGATGATCCTGCCAATAGCAATCCGAAGCCAAACCTGATGAAGAGCAGCACTCATTTCATCAATAAGATTAATCAGGCTCGCGGACACAAGAATATTCGTGGTAATTGCTTCTGGTATGCCTTCCAGGTGGAGGATAACGCATTCTCTGTACGTGACTTCCTCCAGCAGTCCATCTTCAGTGAGCGTGCCATGGTGCCTCCTTACACAAATCTGAATGACAGACTGCCAGAGAAGGTGACAAATCTGTCAGGCGAACTGGCTAAGACCAGTAAAGGAACAGCCCTGCATCTGCATTGGACGCCAGGACAAAGTAAGCAACAGGAAAACAATCCTAAATACTACAATGTCTATCGATTCAAGAAAGGTGAGAGCATCAATCTGAATGATATGAGCCATCTGTACCTTCAGTGTAACAGTACAGAGTTCTATGATTATGACATTTCGAAAGCAGGCAAATATACTTATGTCGTTACTGCGGTAGATGCCTATAACAACGAGGGTAAATCCGTCAAGAAATCGTTCAAGATTAATCTCAAATAAGACTGTGTTACGTCTCATCGCAGATAGCGGCTCTACCAAGACGGCTTGGGCAATGGTGGAGGAGTTGTCGGGAAGGCCCAAGTCCATCCATACGGTTGTGACGCAGGGATTGAATCCTCTGTATGTGACAGCCGAAGAGATTACTGCGGCTCTGCATCAAGTCCTTAAAGAGGTGGGTTGGGGAAATCCTGATCGTCTTGAATTTTATGGGTCAGGATGCAGTGGAGAACGGATACCACTGGTTGAACAGGCTTTGCGCCGTCAGCTGACGCCCATGACGCAGGTTGTTGTCGCATCTGATCTTGTGGGTGCAGCCAAAGCTTTGTCAGTGGGAAGAGGACAGGAATCCTCTCCCTTTATCGCCTGTATCATGGGCACGGGAGCTATTGCCAGCCTATATGAACCTGAAACGGAAACCCTCACTCCAATGCCAGCGCTTGGTTTTATTCTTGGAGATGAAGGCAGTGGCGCCTGGTTCGGTAAACAATTGCTGGGTGATTATTTGAAGGGGCAGCTGCCGGTGAATGTCCAGGAAGCTTTCGAAGATGACTTCGGACAAATATCAGCAGAACAAGCCATACGGCATGTGTATCAGATGCCCTGCCCAAATCGTTATCTTGCAAATCTGGCTACATTCCTTGGGCGGCATAGTGAATTCAGGTATTCCCAGGAACTTGCCTTCAAAGGTGTAGAATCGTTCTGGCGCCGCAATGTCATGCGTATTGATGAGTCGGTACGTGAAGTGCGGTTGGTGGGAAGTGTAGCTTGGCATCTGCGGTCTGTGATAGAACAAGTGGCAGAACTGCATGACTATGTGGTTACTGAGGTACTGAAAGATCCCATTGAAGGATTGGTGTAAAAGTCGTATTAGGTTCATGTCTTTTAACGTTTTTTGTACTATGTAAGTGTCAAATGTATAACTATTTGACCGAAATAAGTAGAAATATAAGAGGAAATATTTTTTTATTAAAAATAAATCTGTATATTTGCAGCCGATTTTGGAACACTCCCTAATCATTGATTAAATAACAAACACAAACTTCACCTTTTTATTAACTAATTTTAGTTAATGGCATTTACTCCACACAGCGGTGGCGGTCCTAATAGACCAAAGCCACAAGGCGCCCCTCGTCCACAGGGTCCACGTCCACAGGGTCCAAGACCCCAAATGAACAACAATAACAAGGACGAACATCGTATCAATGACCGCATACGCGGCGTTAGAGAGGTTCGACTGGTAGGTGACAATGTCACTATGGGCATATACTCCATTCAGGAGGCAATGCGTATTGCAGAAGAGCAGGAGCTAGATCTTGTTGAAATCAGCCCAACCGCCCAGCCACCTGTCTGCAAGGTGATGGATTATCAGAAATTCTGTTACCAGCAGAAGAAAAAGGCCAAGGAGGCAAAGGCAAATGCTGCTAAGGTGGTGATTAAGGAGATTCGTTTCGGTCCACAAACCGATGACCATGACTACGAGTTCAAGCTCCGTCATGCAAAAGAGTTCCTTCAGGATGGCAGTAAGGTAAAGGCTTACGTATTCTTCAAGGGTCGCTCTATTCTCTTCAAGGATCAGGGAGAGGTTCTTCTTGCCCGTTTTGCCAATGATTTGGCTGAAGTAGGCAAGCCTGACAGTTTCCCACCTGTACTTGAAGGCAAGCGAATGATTTTGATGCTTAGCCCAAAGCAGGCAGCAAAGAAGAAGGAGCAGCAGCCAAAGCAGGAGCCTTCTGAAGAAAGAAAGCAGCGTACCGTTGAGGTTAAGGGAGGCAAACCAGAGCCTGTACGTGATGTGACAGAGACAAACCCATTAGCAGCAGCACTTGCTGGTGCAGGTCTTAAGTCAGAAGACTGATAACGGGCGATAATCCCCAAAACAGAAAGAAGAGCCCTATGGGCAATTCAATATAATACATTATTTAATATTATAAACAAAATGCCAAAAGTTAAGACTAACTCCGGTGCCAAGAAGCGCTTTGCGCTCACCGGATCAGGACAGATCAAGAGAAAGCATGCTTACAAGAGCCACATCTTGACAAAGAAGACCAAGAAGCAGAAGCGTAACCTTACAGGTTTCGAGGTTCTTGACAATTCAAACAAGGTTATGGTTCGCGAGCTCCTTTGCCTCAAGTAATCATCTTTTTCCCACATCTATTAACCAAACTGCTGTATTAAGAGGACTTTTGTCCCGCGGCGTTTAAAACAACTTTCATTACTATGCCACGTTCGGTAAATCACGTAGCGTCACGTGCAAGACGCAAGAAGATTCTCCACCTCAGTAGAGGTTACATCGGTGCCCGCGAGAATGTGTGGACCGTTGCTAAGAATACCTGGGAGAAGGGTTTGACTTATGCATTCCGCGATCGTCGTAACAACAAGCGCAACTTCCGCGCTCTTTGGATTCAGCGTATCAACGCTGCTGCTCGCCTCGAGGGCCTCAGCTACTCTAAGCTCATGGGTCTCCTCCACGCTAACGGCATCGACATCAACCGTAAGGTCCTCGCTGACCTCGGTATGAACCATCCGGAGGCTTTCAAGGCAATCGTAGATAAGGTAAAGTAATTTACCTACGATTGGCTTGAATGCAATC
>JAZLJN010000016.1:0-8945 GCA_045617885.1 Bacteroidales bacterium
CTGGAGTAGAAGGCATGTTAGCACCCTCAGCAACAGCGATACAGCCATTAGCTACAAGACACTTAGCCTGCTCCTCGTTGAGCTCGTTCTGGGTAGCACAAGGAAGTGCGATGTCAACCTTCTCGCCCCATGGCTTAGCACCCTCAACATACTTTGCATTAGGATACTCGTTGATATACTCCTTGATACGACCACGCTGTACCTGCTTGAGGTCAAATACGTAGTCAAGCTTAGCGCGATCAATTCCGTCTGGATCATAAATATAACCGTCAGAGTCAGACAAGGTCATTACCTTACCACCAAGCTGGAGAACCTTCTCTGCAGCGTACTGAGCAACGTTACCTGAACCTGAGATAGCAACGGTCTTGGCCTCAATCTTGACGCCCTTGGTAGCGAGCATTGCGCGAAGGAAGTAAACAGTACCGTAACCGGTAGCCTCAGGACGGATAAGTGAACCACCGAACTCGATGCCCTTACCGGTGAGAACGCCCTGGAACTGACGAGTGTACTTCTTGTAAGCACCGAACATATAACCTACCTCACGGCCACCTACGCCGATATCACCTGCAGGAACGTCACAATCTGGACCGATATTGCGATGAAGCTCGAGCATGAATGCCTGGCAGAAACGCATTACCTCAGCTGAAGACTTGCCACGTGGAGAGAAGTCTGAGCCACCCTTGGCGCCACCCATTGGAAGAGTGGTAAGAGAGTTCTTGAAGGTCTGCTCGAAGGCAAGGAACTTAAGAATGCCCAGGTTTACAGACTTGTGGAAACGAATACCTCCCTTGTATGGGCCAATAGCGTTATTGTGCTGGATACGGTAGCCAGTGTTGGTCTGGAAGTTGCCGTTGTCGTCCATCCATGTTACACGGAAAGTATAGATACGATCTGGAATGCAGAGACGCTCAATGAGATTAACTTTATCGAACTCTGGGTGCTTGTTGTACTCTTCTTCGATAGTACCAAGTACCTCTTCTACTGCCTGATGATACTCAGGCTCATTAGGGAATCTGCGCTTCAGATCCTCAAGAACTTTCTTAGCGTCCATTTTGTTTCTGGAATTTGAGAATAATTATTATACAATACCTTTATTTTCTTGTTTTGCTTAAAGTGCGGTGCAAAGATACAGCATATTTTCAAAACTTCCAAATATTCTGGTCAAAAAATCACAAAAACAAGCAAAAAAGTTGAAATTTGCCAATATTAATGCAAAAAACCTTCATTTTGTAATGCATAAACCGCAGCCTTCTTGCGAAAACTGCGGTTAAATGTTGTTTTTTATACAAATGAATGTATTTTTACAAGTCTTATCGATAATTCATATACATTATCATACATTACTTGAGGACCTTCTTGCCACCGATGATGCTGATTCCCTTGGCATCGTTGGCACGCTGTCCGAAGAGGTTGTACTCTGCCTGCTGGGCAGTAACTGCCTCTACGTGCTCGATTGCTACGGCATTAGGATCAATGACGAATGCTGGACCGAAACCACCACGGCCGTTAGCAGCACGGAGAGTTACCTCTTCGTCGCCAAGGAAGTAAATTATGTTGTACTATCTTATATGTGTCAAGTTCTTTTCGTGCACAAATTTGATAATTTTTATTGAGCATTCCAAATTTTTATCCCGAAAATTTCATTATTCCATTTTTTAGTGTTACCTTTGCCCTACATTTGTACTAATAGAGACAATTTAATACACATTATTATATAATAAATATGCTTGAAATTTTCCCCGCATTGATCAGCAAAGCGCTGAACATACCAGAAAAACAGGTCAAGGCAACGCTTGAGTTGCTGGAGAGCGGATGCACTATCCCTTTCATCAGCCGTTATCGCAAAGAGGCAACAGGCAGCCTTGACGAAGTACAGATTGCATCCATCCATGACCAGTATGAGAAACTTGGTGAATTGCAGAAACGCAAGGTGACCATCTTGGGCACTATTGACGAACAAGGGAAACTGACGCCTGAACTTCAGCAGCGTATTGAGGATTGCTGGGAACCTACAGTTCTTGAAGATATCTACCTCCCTTTCAAACCGAAGCGCCGCACACGCGCACAAGTTGCCAGGGAGAAGGGTCTTGAGCCTTTAGCGCTGTATCTGCTCTCACAAGCCAGAGACAAAAACCAGCGCCCTGCCACACAGCAGGATATTGATCATGAGATTTCTTTATATATCTCGGACGAAAAAGGCGTTTCTTCTGCCGACGATGCCCTAAAAGGTGCTCAGGATATCATCGCCGAGACAGTGGCTGAAGACGAACAGGCACGCAACATTGTACGCCGCAATTTTCAGTTTGATGCCGTCATCACCTCCAAGCGCGTACGCGGCAGCAAAACCAAGACCAGTGAAGCCGATGAGCAGGCTGCCCAGAAGTTCCGTGATTATTTCGATTGGAAGGAGCCTCTCAAGCGTTGTGCCAGTCACCGCTTGCTTGCTATGCGCCGAGGCGAAGCTGAAGGTTTCTTGAGCCTGTCCATATCGGGCAACGATTCTATCTGCATCGACCGTTTGAACTCGTATCTGGTCAAAAGCAGCCGTTCGGCAGCTTCTCCTCTCGTCACGGATGCAATCACAGACAGCTTCAAGCGCCTCTTGTCTCCAAGTATCGAGACGGAGTTTATGCAGAGCAGCAAAGAGGCTGCTGACAAAGAAGCTATCCGTATCTTTGTCCGCAATCTTGAGCAACTTCTGATGTCCGCTCCGCTCGGACAGAAGCGTGTTCTGGCTTTAGACCCTGGCTTCCGTACTGGATGCAAGGTTGTGATCCTGGACAGAGAGGGTAACCTGCTGCATCATGATGTCATCTTCCCACATCCTCCCAAGAGCCAGTTTGTGGATGCCATGAATACCATTGAGTCGCTTCTGAAGCGGTATCAAATCGAGGCAATCTCTATTGGCAACGGCACCGCCAGCCGCGAGACGGAAGAATTCGTCAAGGGACTCGATCTGACACGCGCTGACAATCCGAACGAGCAGATACCCGTGTTCGTCGTTTCAGAGGATGGTGCCTCTATTTATAGCGCTTCAAAGGTTGCACGAGAAGAGTTCCCGGATGAGGACGTCACGGTACGAGGAGCCGTATCTATTGGCAGACGTCTGATGGATCCGTTGGCAGAACTGGTCAAGATTGATCCTAATTCGATTGGCGTGGGACAGTATCAGAAAGATGTTGACCAAAAAGAACTGCGAAAGAGTCTTGATCAGACGGTAGAGAATTGTGTCAATAAAGTAGGCGTTAATGTCAATACTGCATCAAAGCATCTTCTCACCTACATCTCCGGCCTCGGTCCTCTGCTTGCACAGAACATTGTAGATTACCGAGCCAAGCACGGTGCCTTCCGTAATCGACGCCAACTGCTGGATGTGCCTCGTATGGGACCGAAAGCTTATGAACAATGTGCAGGTTTCCTCCGCATTGATGGCGGAGAGAATCCTCTTGACAACTCTGCCGTTCACCCTGAGGCCTATCCTATCGTTGAGAAGATGGCACATGACCAGAATTGCACGGTACAAGATCTTTTGTTACATGCTGAGCAGCGCAGCAGAATCGATTTGAAGCAATATGTAACATGTAACATTGGCCTCCCAACGCTGGAGGATATCATGAAAGAACTGGAGAAACCAGGTCGTGATCCACGTCAGCAGTTGGAAGAATTCAGCTTCTCCAGCGAGGTCAAAACCCTTGAGGATGTGCAGGAAGGCATGGTTCTGCCAGGCATTGTTACAAACATCACCAACTTCGGCGCCTTTGTTGACATTGGCGTCCATACTCAAGGTCTGGTTCATGTATCAGAGATGGCTGACCGTTTTGTCAAAGATCCCAACACTATCGTCTCCCTCCATCAGCATGTTACTGTCAGAGTGAAGGAGGTGGATCTCAAACGAGGCAGACTCTCCCTTTCGATGAAGAAAATTTAATCAAAAATAAAAACATCTATATTAAAAAAAATACTAATTCCGAAGAATGAACTAAATTTGACTACACTTGAAAGAAATTTGATTGTGACATATTTGGAATCTCGCTATCTTTGCAGCAAGTTTTCCAACTTAGTAATTGCAAATGATTTCATAGCAAGGTTTAGTTATACATTCGATGTTTTATTAATGGTTTAGTATTTATTCTAAGGTATAGATAGTGTTATACAAAAAATACGCTGCCGTGAGGCGAGCGTATTTTTTGTTTTAAATCAATTGAGCCAATTGCGTGTAGGTCAAGTGCAGTTTCGTTTCTTTATGCTTGTTTGATTCCTCGCTCACGTTTCAGCACGTCTGTAGGAGTTTCTTTGTACTGATCACGATAGCACTTGGCAAAATAGCTTGATGAAGAGAAGCCCACCTCGTAGGCAATCTCTGCTACAGAGAGCTCGGTTGTCTCAAGCAGCTGCTTGGCTCTCTTGAGTCGGATGATGCGGATTATCTCCACTGGTGACTGTCCCGTGAGCGACTTGAATTTACGGTACACCTGCACGCGGCTCATGTTAAATTCGTCGCAGAGATCAGGGATTCCAAGATCAGTATTGCTGATGTTCTTGGTGATGAAGTCGTGCAGATGTTCCACCAGATCTCGGTCAATAGTACCTATCCTTACTCGTGACAATTCCTCTTTCGGATCCCTGAACGCATTGATTCTTCTGCGGCCATCCAGCAGATTCTTGATGCGGGCACGGAGCACCTCTACATTAAATGGTTTGGTAATATAGGCGTCGGCGCCGCTCTGGTAGCCAAGGATTCTCTGATCATCCAGTGCATAAGCCGTTAGCATCAGCACAGGAATATGACTTGTCGTCTCGCCCTCTTTCAGCAGACGGCAGCACTCCAATCCATCCATTACAGGCATCATCACGTCACAGATGATTACGTCTGGGATGTTCTGCTGAGCCAGCTGCAGACCCTCCTGTCCATTATCTGCCTGCAGCACGATGTAGTCTTTTTCGAACGAAAGTTCAATGTATCTGCGCACATCTGCATTATCATCAATGACCAGAAGTGACTGCCGCGTCTCACTCGTCGGCATCTCTTCCTGTTCCTCATTGCCTGATTGAGGTGCGAGCACAGCCTCATTGAGCAGTTCGGGATGCACCTGACCGTTCAGCCTGTTATTTCTGAACTCCATGATCTTCTGATAACGGTTCACGGCATCCTGAGCCACCGCATCCAATTTCTCTCCGTCCTGAACCATGTCTGACTGCAGCACAGCCATTACCTGCTCCGTAAGGTTCAGCAGCTGATCCGTATTCCGAGACATAATCTGGAGCAAATCCTCCTGACGTTTCGTCAGACCGCCCTCACGGACCAGCTGATTGATTGGATCTGCTATGAGCGACAGTGGTGTCCGGAAACTGTGGCTCACATTGGAGAAGAAATTGAGCTTTGATTTGGTTGATTCCTCCACCTTCTGGCGCAATCCTGCTTGTATCCTGTGGTTACGGCGCAGGCTGATTATTGCCCAGATCAACAGCACGCAAAGGATCAGGGAAAAGCTAAGCAACCATTGCTGCTGACCTATCTGACGCCATGACTGATTCAGGCTACCGTTCATCTCCTCTATCTTCTTGCTCAAAGCGGTGCGTTGCTGATGCATCATGGTCATCAGATTGGCATTGCTGGCAAAGATGAGCGTGGTCTTAAGCGAGTGATTACGCTCATAAGGACGTCCCTCCAGGATATTAGAGGCGAGGTTTACTGCCTCAAATCCTCCCGTTGGGTTCACACAGGTAGCTGTCAGTTTCCCATCCAACACATTAGATACACCCTTACCTGGTCCGGAGAGGGCATCCACTCCTATAATATAAGGCATGTGGCTTAACTGCCTATCCACACAGACGTCATACACTGCCTGTGCCATCACGTCATTGGCTGCAGCCACCAGATCTACGTCAGGATGGCGGGTAAGCAGCATATCGAAGGCAGAATATGCCTCCTTATAGTTCCAGTCGCAGTAACAGGAATCCACGATGACCATTTCCGGGAAATTCCGTATGGCATTTACAAAACCCTTATGCCTGTCAATTGTAGTAGCGGCATTCTCCAGACCTTTCACCTCAATAATCTTTCCCTTGCCTTGGAGCAGGTACACGGCGTACGAACCTGCACGTTCGCCCACATCCATATTATCCACGCCTATCGAGGCGGTATATTTTCCGCTTCGCAGACGGCTGTCAATAAGAATGACAGGTATTCCCTGATCAAAGACCTTCTCTATCACTGGTGAAAGTCTGTCAGCATCGGCAGGTGAGATGATCAGCAGATCCATACCCTCTTTCAGGAAATCTTCCACATCCTGTATCTGCTGTTCTATACTGGCATTCGCCTGTTTGAACGAGAATACCAGCTCTGGATGCGTACTTGCCTCAAGCATCAGGTCATTGCTAAGTTGCGTATGCCAGTCATCATTGAAGCTCTGTGACACAGCTATCCTATAGTGTTTCTCCTGACAAGACACTAATGCTACAATAAAGAGCAGCAGCAATGACACAACATAATTAAATAATGTGGCAGGAAGTTTTCTATTCATCGAAAAACTCTGTTATGTTTTTTACCTGATAGTAATCATCTTTTTTCCATTCACAATGTAGATACCGCAAGAAAGGAAAAGAATATTCTCCTCATTACTTGGGTCTGATATTAAAGGTCGAAAGCAAATAAAACAGCCTGCCGCTCATGAATGTACTTCATAAATGGCAGGCTGTCATTTTTATTCAGTATGAGAATTACTCAGCCTTCTTCTCAGCGGCCTTCTTGGCTGGCTTTTTAGCAGCAGGTTTCTTCTCTGCTGGCTTCTTCTCAGCCTTGGCAGCTGCCTTCTTTTCAGACACCTTAGCCTCTGCCTTAGCAAGCTTAGCCTCAAGCTGCTCGATAACCTTGCCCTGCTCGTTGATCTGCTTGAGCAGTGGGTTGAGCTCCTCATTCTCAACTTCCTCTGGGAACTCCTGCTTCAGACGGATCTGGATATCACTCACAATGTTCATGTAATTAGTGAATGCATCGAAGCTTGAGTCGTATGGAGAGAATGGAACGTAAGCACCCATCTTAGTGCTCATGAACTTGAAGTGGTCAGAAGACAAGAGGTAAGCGAAGTCCTGCTTGAGGATTTCATTGTTTGACATGTGGAGACGCTCGCTGATAGAGTAGATAGCGCGGAGAGCTTCCTGCTGGAGGTCATTACCAGTCCATGCGCTAACGTCCTTATCTGCTCCATCCCAGCTGATTGGGTGTCCAACGTATGCTGTGTCGACTGGAGCGATATTCTCGAAGATCTCGATAGGAGTAGCGAAACGGATGCTCTTCTGTGCAGCGTTAACAGGCAATGCCTTGAAGAATTCGAAGATACCAGTTGATGCAGGGTGGATTCCACCGATGACATCAAAGTTCATAGCGATGAGGTAAACCTGTTCGCCTTCTGGTGCCTGAGCAATCCAGTCAATATACTGAGCTGCATCAAGACCACGCTGGAAATTAAGAGCGATGTCCTCAGAAAGACCCTGGTTACGGAAGAGAAGACCTACGTTCTTCTTTGCAGCAGCGCTATATACGTAGTTAGGACTCTTCCATCCGAGAACGTGCTTAGCACCTTCTGTGATGATACCCTTGAAGCCCATGGCAGCAACTTCAGCACCGATCTCATCGTTGTAGATAAAGCCTGTGTTTACGAAAGTCTTAGCATCATACTTGAATGTCTCATAGATAATCTTCTTCTGGAGCTCAGTCTGGATCTTGAAGTCCTCTGGATCCTGAAGTGCAGAGAGACAGTGTGAGTATGTTTCGCAAAGAAGTTCGCAGCAACCTGTGTCAACGAGATCGCGAACGCAGTCGAGGAACTCTGGGCAGTACATCTCGAACTGCTCCATTGCAACACCAGAGATAGAGAGAGCAACCTTGAACTGCTTATCAGAAGCATTAATCATCTCGAGCAACATCTTTGCTGCAGGGATGTATGACTGATATGCATTACGCTTCAAGATCTCTTCATTAGCATAATCATCATAGTAGTAGTGATCTGCTCCGATGTCATAGAAACGATATTTCTTAAGACGGAATGGCTGATGTATTTCAAACAGCAAACAAACGGTTTTCATAGTCGTATATTAGTTTTAATTATTTACATTATATTAAGCATTCTCCAAACCAGGAAGTGTACGGTAAGCGTCAACTACGCGACGTCCGACTTTCTCCCAAGTAATCTGGTTAACCTCATCGCGGCCCTTCTCCTTCATGAACTTATGAAGTTCTGGGTATGTGATAAGTGCATACATGGCATCTGCCATACCGTCGATATCCCAGTAGTCATACTTGAAGCAGTAGTCCATGATAGCACCACAACCAGACTGCTTAGAGATGATAGTAGGAACGCCACACTGCATTGCCTCAAGAGGAGAGATACCGAATGGCTCAGATACCGAAGGCATAACGTATACGTCACTGACTTTGAACATCTCATAAACCTGCTTTCCGCGAAGGAATCCTGTGAAGTGGAATCGGTCTGAGAGACCCTTCTGTGCAACGAGGTGGATCATGTTCTCCATCAAGTCTCCGCTACCTGCCATTACTACTCGGGCATTTGGCGCCTTTTCTAGACACTTAGCTGCTGCTTCTACGAAGAACTCACAACCCTTCTGTGCAGTGATTCGTCCAAGGTATGTGATAACCTTCTCATCAGTACCACGCTTTGCTTCCATATCAAGAACTTCCTGACTCATTGGCTCAACGGCATTGTACATTGCAACGCACTTTGCTGGGTCCTGGTGATAGAAGTTAATAACGATCTGACGAGTCAACTCTGATACACACTGAATCTGGTCAGCATGATTCATATCATCGAGCACGATCTTGTTTGTTGGGACATCTGGGCCTACAACACCACGACAGCGGTCGTATTCTGTTGCATGAACGTGGATCACGAGTGGTTAGGCTGTAACCTGTTTAGCATGGATACCTG
>JAZLJN010000017.1:0-10884 GCA_045617885.1 Bacteroidales bacterium
CTATTTCTGTATCAATCGTGGTAGGCAGTATGGTAAGACTACCACTCTGGAGGCCTTGTCTGATTATCTGAGAAATGACTATAGCGTATTTTGTATCAGTTTCGAAGGTCTGGATGATGAAACATTCGACACAGCATCAACAGTAGCTGTAGAGTTTCTAAATTCACTACTGATGGAAGCTTCAGTAAATGGTGCTTCCGAGGAAGTCCTGACATTATTAGAAGAAGCAATACCATCTGAAGGCGAAAAATTATCAACGACAAATTTTATAAGGATAATATACAATTTGTGCGATATCTCGGCAAAACCTGTCGTTGTAATGATTGACGAAGTTGACCAGGCCAGCAATAATGAAGGTTTTATCAAATTTCTCGGAGTGCTGAGGAAGATGTACTTATCGCGCAATAAATACAAGACCTTCCAATCCGTCATCCTCGCTGGTGTCTATGATGTCAAGAACCTCAAGCTGAAGGTACGTTCTGAGGATCAGCATCAGTACAACTCGCCTTGGAACATCGCCGTACCTTTCGATGTCGATATGAGCCTTTCAGCCGAGGGAATAGCTGGTATGCTTGCTGAATATAAAACCGACCATAACCTGTCGTTAGATGAAGTCTTCGTAGGTCAGATGATTCGTGACTACACCGCTGGCTATCCATTCCTCGTCAGCCGCATCTGCCAGATTATCGATGCCCAGCGATACACATGGGACAAGGAAGGTGTGCTGAAGGCTGTGAATGCGTTATTGAAGGAGAGCAATACGCTCTTTGACGATATGCAGAAGAAGCTGACTCAGTTCCCGGGACTCTCTGACATGATGAAATCCATCATCTTCGGCGGCAAGCGAGTGGCTTTCAACTATTACGATCATGACATCAACATTGCCGTCATGTTCAACTTCGTGAAGGAGGAAATGGGTGCAACCAAGATCTCCTGCCGCATCTTTGAGACCTGGCTTTACAACTATTATATTTCACAGGACAAGCCATCGCACATCTACCAGTTAGGCGAATACGAGAAGAACCAGTTCGTCCATGATGGCATTATCGATATGCGTCACCTCCTGGAGCGTTTCTGTGTTCACTTCAACGAGATCTATCGCCCTGGGCACGATGATCAGTTCGTGGAGGACAACGGACGAAAGATCTTCCTGACCTACCTGCGTCCTATCATCAACGGCATTGGCAATTACTACTGCGAGGCCCAGACACGTGACCTCACCCGTACCGACATCATCATCGATTATCTCGGTCAGCAGTACATCGTGGAGCTGAAGATATGGCATGGACAATCCTATAACGAACGTGGCGAGAAGCAGCTTGCTGAGTATCTTGAGCGCTACAACCTACAGACAGGTTACATGGTCAGTTTCTGCTTCAACAAGACAAAGCAGTCAGGCCTTCTGCCTCCGGTCGAGCTGAATGGTCGCACGTTGATTGAGGCGATAGTATAAATACAACCGATGAACAATGGACAAAAGCATAGAAAAATGACAAATATCTCCTGATGACAGAGTCGTTAAACGACGAGCAAAAACATACGCGACTCTACTGCTTTGAAATCTCAAGCCGAAAACTTATCGCAGTTATCGGATTCCTCGGTCGGATAAATTACTCTTACCTTTCAAATAAGCATATATGTCCTTAAGCATAATCGTAAAAAGTGTCTTTCTCGCATATAAATATAGAATGAAGATTTGTTTAGATCAGAAATCGGAAGTTATTTAGTCGTTAAATTGACGTTTATGTGATCAAACATCAATTCCCGAATCTTTGAATTGACGTTTGTGTGATCAAACATCAATTCCCAAGTCTTTAAATTGACGTTTATGTGATCAAACATCAATTCCCAAGTCTTTTAATTGACGTTTGTGTGATCAAACATCAATTTCCAAGTCTTTAAATTGACGTTTGTGTACTCAAACATCAATTCTTAAGCGTTAAATTGCATTTTGATCAGGTGATCAGAAATAATAGCCGGCATTGAATGTGATATTGAAGCGCTCGGTGTGCTCATTCCAGTGGAAGTCAAGGGAAAGGGGACCGGCAGGAGTCTTTATTGAATAGCCAGCCTGCACGCCCCAGGTGAGCGACTCGGAATCGAGCAGAAGACGGAGCTTGTTGACCATAGTGGCAACATCAGCCTTCAGAGTTACAAAATTGTTGTGCAGGAGCTCGTGTCTGGCTGTGATGCCCAGGATGCCGATGCCGTCAGAGGGAACTAACTCCATATAAGGAATGCCTGCCATAGTGAGCTGATGACTCACCTGCATGCCAGGACTAAAACCACCCACTACGTTGGCGAGCGCCCAGGGGCGAGAAGCGTCACCGGAACAGATGGCTCGTGCCTGCAGATGCGGAATGAAGGTGAACTGATCCGTGGGACTGAAGGCTGCCTGATAGGAGAGACTAAAGATAGGGAAGAGGGTGTGCCCCTCATATTCGTAAAGATTATCACTGATCAATTCTCCACTCATCACCAACTGCTGACCCACCGTCGGGAAGTATTGCTGATCAAAGGAATTGAACTCGCCCTCAATGAAGTAGGACCAATAGTTCTCCCATCCGAGATCAGGCTTCACGGCAAGGTCAGCGGAGTAGAGGGCATCGTTATAGTGGTGCATCACATACTTGGCGCCAAACCGGTATTGGATGCTGTGCCACACTTGAGTGAAATAGAGCTGCATGTCATGCATGTTGCTGGTGACCTGTGCCGCTTTGCTCCCCTGATAGTAATAATTGAGATCTCGATGCATGAAAGAGTAGCGGTAACCCATACGTTGAGTGCCGATGGTACGGGTGCTGTAATCTGCCGTGAGGCCGATGCGCTGACCCAGCCTGCCGCGTATGTTAAGCACGGTGTTGTGGCGTTGGTCCATGTTGACTGTCAACCCCATCAGGATGGAGGCATATTCTTGATTGTCAAAACGTCCGCCCAGATTAATGGCACCGTTGCGGTAGTTGCGGCGGAAGGTGGTAAAGGCATTGTGATGATGCGCTTGGGCATTGGCATGGGAGGGGTCAAGGACGGTGGCAAAACTGTATTCGCCAATGCGTGTACGTAAGGGTGGAAGTACGAGGTTGAGTCTTGTAAAGAGGCTGTCAAGGGATTGTGTCTTGAGTTCTGAATAATGAAATCCGCGCTGTAAGAGGGTGTCAATGGCAGTGGCATTGAACGAAGCCGCGGTGTAGCCAGAGACGTCGATAGGCATGTAGATGTCGCACGAGGCAATGTTGGCACGATAGCGGTCCATGCTGACCAGATCGATACAATGGAGGAGGATATCTACGGCAGAATTGGTGATGGCAGCATTGTCGCCAGGAGTGATGAGGTCAACGCCGATGACGATGTCTGCCCCCATCTGGCGAGCCACATCAACAGGGAAATTGTTGACAATACCGCCGTCAATATAAACCTCACTGCCGATTTTCATCGGTGTGAATACGGTAGGGATAGCCATGGAGGCACGGATAGAGCGGGGAAGGTTGCCGCTATGGAACACCTTCGGTTCGCCAGTGACAGCATTGGTGGCTACGCAGGCAAACGGGATGGGGAGATCGTTGAAGTCGATGGAATCGGGGATATCTCGCATCAGGTCGCGGAAAAAGCGCATCACATTGTGCCCCACTATCACGCCGCCACGACCAGTATCGGATACGGTGCGCTCCTGATCAATAGCCATGCGGAACAGGTATTTCTCATTCTCTTTTTTTGCGGTCAAAGAGTTGTTCCCATAATCGGGATTGTCCATGATGAGCTGCACCCAGTCCTCACTGGAGCAGATAGTTAGCATAGAATCAGGTGAATATCCGATGCAGTACATACCACCTATGATTGAACCCATTGAGGTGCCGACTACCATGTCAATAGGGATGCCAGCAGCCTCAATGGTCTTGAGAGCGGAGATGTGGGCAACGCCTTTAGCTCCTCCGCCTGCCAGAACAACTGCCACCTTGGGTCGCATCTGGGCTTGGCTTGAGATAGCGGTGAGCATCAGGAGAATCATAGCTAATCGGGTGAAGATGGTGCGCCTAAAAAAGAGTAGCATGCGGAACTTGATTGATATATTGTTGAATATTTATAAAATATGTGGCGCAAAGATACTAAAATATTTCTATAAGATACTATTTTTTTGCAAAAAGTTTTGGAATTTTCACTGAAAAATGCTAACTTTGCACCCAATTTAGTGACTATTTCACAAAACATTGTTTGATTTAAGGTAAATACTATCCAATTATATTTTTATGTTCAAGATTGTAAGCAAAAAAATGTTCAGCGAGAAGGTGGCTTGCCTGGAAGTTGAGGCACCTCTTATCGCCAAGAGCCGAAAGGCTGGACACTTTGTCATCGTCCGTCTGGATGAGAAGGGCGAACGTATTCCACTCACTATTGCTGATGCCGACATCGAGAAGGGAACCATCACCCTCGTAGTGCAGGCTGTAGGTGCAAGTTCTACACGCATCATTGCCCTTGAGCCAGGCGATCAGGTGTTTGACGTGGTAGGTCCATTGGGTCATGCCACTGATATTGAGAAGTTCGGAACCGTGATCTGCTGCGGCGGCGGTGTGGGTGTTGCCCCATTGCTTCCAATTGTAAAGGCTATGCACGAGGCTGGCAACAAGGTAATCGTCGTGCTGGCAGCTCGCACCAAGGATCTGATCATTCTGGAGGACGAGATGCGCGCTAATTCGGACGAGGTGATTATCATGACTGATGACGGTTCGTATGGCAAGCAGGGCGTGATCACCGTAGGCGTAGAGGAGGTGATCAACCGAGAGAAGGTGGACAAGTGTGTCTGCATCGGCCCAACAATCATGATGAAGTTTGTGTCACTCCTCACTAAGAAATATGAAGTGCCAACCGTCGTTTCGCTCAATACAATCATGGTGGACGGTACAGGCATGTGCGGCGCCTGCCGTGTGACTGTAGGCGGCAAGACCAAGTTCGTATGCGTGGATGGTCCGGAGTTCGATGCCCATGAGGTGAATTTTGATGAGATGATGATGAGAATGCGTGCCTACAAAGCAGAAGAGCAGGAAGCTATGGCTGCACTTTCCAATAAGTAAATAAAAATTCTCCAACAAAAAAAATCAAAATAAATCAATGTTTGCTGGTAGAAAGATGTGAAACCAGAATGATTTGATGATGAAAGTTGCAGATGAAATTATATGTTCGAAGATTGACAGAATATATCAGTTATCCAATAGGGTGATAGAGTTTTATCATGCAAACCTTCAGGAATCAGCTTATCATGCTGCCCTTGAATGGGAATTGTCAAATGCTGGTTTTATGGTAGCTTCTGAACAGTATTACCCGCTTTGGTATAGAGGCATCAGACTCAATAAAGCATACAAGATTGATTTAATAGCGGATAACGAGATAATACTGGAACTAAAGGCTAAAGAGGAATTGACTTCAGAACATCGTTTACAATTATTCAATTATTTGAGATTAGTAAACAAGAAATGGGGACTGCTGATTAACTTTGGACCTAAAGGAATAGATTTAGAGCGTTATTACTATAATCAACAGGTTAATAAGGTATATCTGTTTGATCGCTTTGGATATACAGTCTATAGTTGAGAAAGAGTTTTTTCTGGATGCTAACGAATAATGTATATCAGATATTGATTTTTTTTGATTTCCTTTGTTGGAGCACAATAATTATATAATTATGTCAAAAGAAGAAATATTGGCTTTAAGAAATGAGCCATGGCGTGAGGAGTTGCGTAAAGCAATGCCCGCTAAAGATAGAGGTGCAATAGAGCGCGTGAAAATGCCGGAGCTGACTCCAGAATATCGTGTGACTACATTCACAGAGGAGGTGCAGCAGGGTTTGACCAAGGAGATGGCTGTGATGGAGGCAAAGCGCTGCCTTGACTGCCCAGATCCAAGCTGTATGAAGGGTTGCCCTGTAGGTATCAATATCCCAACCTTCGTAAAGCACATTGAGAAGGAGGAGTTTGACGAGGCTATTCAGACTATCAAGAAGACATCATCTCTGCCTGCCGTGTGTGGTCGTGTATGCCCACAGGAGAAGCAGTGTGAGGGTCAGTGCATCAAGCTCAAGATGAAGCAGAAGGCTGTGGCTATCGGCTATCTGGAGCGTTTTGCTGCCGACTATGAGCGCGAGAGCGGCAATATGAAGGCACCTGAATGCGCTGCCAAGAATGGTAAGAAAGTGTGCGTAGTAGGTTCTGGCCCTTCAGGTCTGGCTTTCGCTGCTGATATGGCTAAATTCGGTTATGACGTGACCGTATTCGAGGCATTGCATGAGATAGGTGGTGTGCTGAAGTATGGCATCCCTGAATTCCGTCTGCCAAACAATGTAGTAGAGGCTGAAATCAACACTCTTCGTACCATGGGCGTGAACTTCGTGCCAGATGTGATTGTAGGCAAGACCATCAGCTATGAGCAGCTGCATGAGATGGGCTTTGATGGCATCTTTGTAGGTTCGGGTGCAGGTCTGCCACGTTTCATGAACATCCCTGGTGAGAATGCCATCGGTGTAATGTCGAGCAACGAGTACCTGACTCGTATCAACCTCATGGGTGCTGGCCGTGGTCAGGGCTTTGACACTCCAGTGCTGAAGGGCAAGAATGTAGTAGTATGCGGTGGTGGTAACACTGCTATGGACTCTGCTCGTACTGCTAAGCGTATGGGCGCTGAGACAGTTACTCTCGTTTATCGTCGTGGCCTTGATGAACTTCCTGCACGTGCCGAGGAGGTACATCATGCAATGGAGGAGGGCATAGACTTCCACGTGCTCCACAATCCAATCGAGTACATCGCTGATGAGAATGGCCGCGTGAAGGAGGCTGTGCTTCAGGTAATGGAGCTCGGTGAGCCTGATGCTTCTGGTCGTCGTTCACCAGTACCTGTAGAGGGTAAGACTGAAACCATCCCAGCTGACCTCGTGATCGTAGCTATCGGTGTATCTCCTAATCCAATTATCCCTGGTGCATTCAAGGGTCTGGAGATCTCTCGCAAGGGCACCATCGTGGTAGGTGAGGAGACCATGCAGTCAGCTGTTAAGGATGTATTCGCAGGCGGTGACATCGTACGTGGTGGCGCAACCGTAATCCTTGCTATGGGTGACGGCCGCCGTGCTGCTGCCAATATGCATGAGTATCTGATGGCATAATAGCCACATAAAGAACTTTGCGCCAAGCGCTGCAATAAAAACACAAGTCCCGCAACATTTCCTTGAGGGACTTGTGTTTTTATTTTTTTTGACCAATATCTTCACTTTTAACTTTTCATTTTTAACTTTTTAACTCTTAACTTTTAACCCTTCACTTTTAACTTTTCACTTTTCACTCTTAACTTTTCTTATTTGTATAAAATATTATAGTAATTCTTTGCTTATATGAATTAAAATCGTTATCTTTGCGCTCGCAATTTAAAAGAGATTCAAGCGTAGGAGACGAAACTTGAGACAGATTTAGAAACCGAATGAATGATTTTAAGAATTTAGATAACGAAAGAATGGCAGATCACCGCATTGTGAGTGCAACTATCATGCCCCTTACAGGAGATCAGGGGCTGGATACATTGATTGATGAAAAGAAACTAAAACTTGACGCACTTCCGCTTTTGCCTTTGCGCGATGCTATCCTCTTTGAGGGTATGGCTATGCCTATTCCTGTAGGAAGGCAGAAGTCGCTGACTCTGGTAAAGGCTGCCAACAAAAATAAGCAGTATATTGGAGTCATTGCACAACGGAACAACGAGGAGAATCCTACAGCTTCAGACCTCTATGAAGTAGGTATCGTGGCAGAGATCCTGAAGATTGTGGAGATGCCTGATGGAACCCGAACCGTCTTTGTACAAGGTAAACAGAGATTCAAACTTGATGATATAGTGCAGACGGAACCTTACTTTATGGGTGAGGTTCATTTGCTTGAAAAGGAGGTAGCAAGACCTAAGAAGAGGCAATTTGAGGCACTGATGACTAATATCCGCCAGGATATACAGGAACTGTCCGAACTGCCAGAATCTTCTGTGCCTAACGAGATACAGTTTGCAATGGATAACATCAATGATCCTGACTATCTCGTGGTGTTCCTCTGCTCGGCGTGCAACATGAGCCTTGAGCAGCGCCAGCATCTGCTGGAGATGAATTCGATGTTTGATCGTGCCTTTGCTGTAGCTTCAATAATCAGCACAGAGCTCGAATACGCGAAGATCAGAAACAATCTGCACAGGCAGACACAGTCGGAGATATCAAACATTCAGCGTCAGCATTACCTCCGCACACAGATTCAGTCCATACAGCATGAATTGGGCGAGACAGGACAGGAGGATATCGATGCTCTCCTTGCCAAAGCCAACCTCAAGCAGTGGCCTGCGAAAGTGCAGGAGACCTTCAGAAAGGAGATCAACAAGTTGCAGCGCATGAATGAGCAGTCACCAGACTACTACATTCAGTACAATTACCTGCAGACCATGGTAGATCTGCCCTGGGGAAAGACTACGCGCGACAATCTGAACCTGAAGCAGGCGCGTAAGGTACTTGATAATGACCATTACGGCCTGGATAAGATCAAGGATCGCATCCTGGAGCATCTGGCTGTGCTGAAGATGCGTGGCGACATGAAGGCGCCCATCCTCTGTCTGGTAGGCCCTCCAGGTGTGGGTAAGACCAGCTTGGGCAAGAGCATTGCTACAGCTTTGAAGCGCGAATATGTGCGTGTCAGCTTCGGCGGCTTGCATGACGAGGCAGAGATACGCGGTCATCGCCGTACCTATATCGGTGCGTTGCCCGGACGCATCATCTCGGGCATACAGCGAGCTGGTACGGATAATCCTGTGTTTGTACTTGATGAGATAGATAAGATTTCATCCGACTTCAAGGGAGATCCGTCATCAGCATTGCTCGAGGTACTTGATCCAGAACAGAACTCCACCTTCCATGACAACTTCCTGGACGTGGATTATGATCTCTCACAGGTACTCTTCATTGCTACGGCTAATTCGATGCAGACCATAGCTGCTCCTCTTCGTGACCGAATGGAGATCATCAACCTCTCTGGCTACATCATTGAGGAGAAGGTGGAAATAGCCGAACGTCACCTGCTGCCACATCAGAAGAAGGAACATGGACTGGATGATATACAGTTCAGTATTCCAAAGAAGACGATGGAACAGATTGTGGATCAGTACACGCGTGAGAGCGGCGTCAGACTCCTGGATAAGCAGATAGCCAAGATTATGCGCCGTGTAGCATGGAAGGCTGCGAATAATCAAGACATCCCAACTAAGCTCTCTGTACCAGAGCTTGAGGAATACCTGGGCAAACCAGAATATAATCCAGAGAAGTATGATGGCAATGACTATGCTGGCGTAGTAACCGGTTTGGCATGGACTTCAGTGGGTGGCGTTATCCTTGAGGTGGAATCAACACTGGTGAAGGGCAAAGGTGGACTCACACTGACAGGCAATCTGGGCGATGTGATGAAGGAATCGGCACAGCTGGCACTTCAGTGGATTAAGTCAAATGCTGATGAACTGGAGATCCCGGCTGAAATGTTTGAACAATACACGGCTCATATCCATTGTCCAGAGGGAGCTACTCCAAAGGACGGTCCATCAGCTGGTATTACGATGGTGACTTCACTGGTCAGCACCTTTACGCAGCGACGCGTCAGGGCTCGTATTGCCATGACGGGTGAAATCACACTCCGAGGCAAGGTAATCCCTATCGGCGGTGTGAAGGAGAAGATTCTGGCTGCTAAACGTGCGGGTATCACGGATCTTGTGCTCTGCATCGATAATAAGAAAGATGTGGAGGAGATCAATGAACTCTATACCCGCGGACTTAATTTCCATTACGTGCGTGACCTTCACGAACTGCTTGACTATGCGCTGCTGAAAGAGAAAGTGAAGGGGGCGAAGGAGTTTAAGTTAAAGAGTTAAGAGTTATTATAGATCTCGCAATAAGTAGTTATTCATTTTATTATTAAGTGCAAATAATAAATTGGTATTTTCTACAAGGAATTTAGAGGAATCTAGAGAACCTCTTAACAACTTGTATTTCTTTTAATTCCTTCAATTCCTTGTTCTATAAATTTATAGTAGTATTGACCAAGTTATTATTTACATGTTATTATTATTAAGCGCTGCGCGATAATTTATGATTCATGACCTTGGTATAATCATGCTTACTGCGGGAGTAACCTCGCTGTTATGTAAATTCCTGAAACAACCGGTTGTTTTGGGCTATATTGTTGCAGGTTTGCTCGTAGGACCTTATGTATGCGGTTCGAGCTGGGTACACGAGGAGGAATCTGTTGAGACATGGGGACAGGTAGGTGTGATCTTCCTTCTGTTTTCATTAGGACTGGAGTTTTCGTTCAAGAAACTGGTCAAGATGGGCTCAACTGCCGTGATAGGCTGCATGACCATCGTAATAGGAATGATGACGGTGGGATTCCTGCTGGGACAGCTGATGGGATGGAACGAGATGAACTCTCTCTTCCTGGGCGGCATGCTCTGTATGTCAAGTACCACCATTGTATTCAAGGCATTGGATGATCTGGGAATGAGGCAGCAGAAGTTTGCTAATATCTGCTTCGGTATTCTTGTAGTAGAGGATCTCTTTGCCGTAGTGCTGATGGTGCTTCTTGCTTCCATCGCAGTGAAGAATACCTTTGATGGACAGGAGATGCTGTGGCAGATAGTGAAGCTGGTGGCGTATCTGCTGTTCTGGTTTGTGGCTGGCATTATGCTGATCCCTACGCTGCTGCGTACCTGTAAGAAGCATCTCAATGATGAGACAATGACCATCGTAGCGTTAGGACTTTGCCTTGGCATGGTGCTGCTGGCAGAAGGTGCAGGATTCAGTTCGGCCCTGGGGGCCTTCCTCATGGGATCTAATCTGGC
>JAZLJN010000018.1:0-10736 GCA_045617885.1 Bacteroidales bacterium
TTTGATTCCTCACTAATATATATATGAGGATTTTAATTGAAGGTTCTATCTGCTCCCTTCACCCTTCAGGGGGGAAGGGACGGGGATGGGGGCCTTTTACTCCCACCCAAGCACCTTCTTGTAGGCAGCAACTACGCGCTCGCCAACCTTCTCCCAGGTAATCTGGTTCACCTCATCACGACCCTTCTCCTGCATGAACTTATGGAGTGCCGGATAGGTGATAAGGGCATACATTGCATCTGCCATGCCGTCAATGTCCCAGTAGTCATACTTGAAGCAGTAGTCCATAATAGCACCGCAACCTGACTGCTTAGAGATAATAGTAGGCACGCCGCACTGCATAGCCTCAAGTGGTGAGATACCGAACGGTTCTGATACCGAAGGCATCACGTACACGTCGCTGACCTTAAACATCTCATATACCTGCTTACCACGGAGGAAGCCGGTGAAGTGGAAGCGGTCGCTGAGTCCCTTCTGTGCCACCAGATGGATCATTGATTCCATCAAGTCACCGCTACCAGCCATTACTACACGAGCGTTAGGAGCCTTTGCCAGACACTTGGCAGCAGCCTCTACGAAGAATTCGCAGCCCTTCTGTGCAGTGATACGACCCAGGTAGGTGATCACCTTCTCATCTGTGCCACGCTTTGCCTCCATGTTGAGCACTTCAGGCGACATTGGCTCTACAGCATTGTACATAGCCACGCACTTTGCTGGATCCTGATGATAGAAGTTGATAACAATCTGACGGGTCAGCTCTGATACGCACTGAATCTGATCTGCATGATTCATGCCGTCAAGCTCAATGAGATAGGTAGGGTCATTAGGATCCACCACGCCACGGCAGCGGTCATACTCCGTAGCATGAACGTGGATGACCAGTGGTTTGCCTGTAACCTGCTTGGCATGGATACCTGCAGGGAAGGTAAGCCAGTCATGAGCATGGATCACGTCGAATCCACCCTTCTCCATCTGAGTACGGGCTATCACACCAGCCACGATAGAGTAGTTATTAATCTCTTCGAGCAGGTTCTTTGGGTATTTACCAGAGAACTCGATGCAGCCAAGGTCATTGGTGTGCATGTTCGAGAAGTCTGCATAGATATGGTTACGCATATCGAAGTACTCCTGTGGATCCTTCATGCAGTAGCCGCAGCGCTGCTGTACCGTCTCCCAGTTTACGTCCTTCCAGACCACTGGGGTGTTGGTAGCACTTATGATGTGGCAGTACTCCTGTGTCTCATCGCCCTGTGGACGAGGAAGGACAAGGTCAATCTCGCACTCACCAGTATTGTGGACACCACGCACGATACCGAACGTAGCTGGTGCCAATCCTCCTAATGCGTGAGGCGGGAACTCCCACGAAAAATAAAGAGCTTTCATGCTATTATTTATTTTGATTGTGTCTTTATATTATTATATGTATATTCCTCACGAGAATTTGACACCCTGCTCGGCTTCAGTAGCCATGGTGAGGGCGCGGATGATTTCGGCCTGGTTGATTGAGAGTGACTGTGCGCCGTGGCCACGGAATGGTGGGTTAGCATCATAGACCTCAGCCACAGTACCGATACAGTGGCGGTTCATCTCCTCCTCGTAAGCATAGAGGCGGCGACGGATAAAGGCGATACCCGAACGCGAGAAGACTGAAAGGTAAGCGCGTGCATAAACACCCAGCAGCCAAGGCCAGCAAGCACCATTGTGGTACGAAGCATTACGCTGGCTTGCATTGCCCCAGTACTCAGCGCGGTAGAGACCTGCCGTTGGGGTGAGCGAGCGGATGCCCTTTGGTGTAAGCAGCTCCTTGGTCACCATATCAAGGGCAGCCTTACGCTCCGACTTGGTGAGTGGAGTGTAATGGATACCGATAGCCCAAAGCTGGTTAGGACGAACGTCAGCACACTTGTAGCCGTCATCTGTTACAAAGTCATAGAGGTAGCCGGCTCCTGAAATGAACATTGGGCCGAAGTTTGCCTCATACTTTTCTGCAAGCAGATCCAGAGCCTCAATCTTAGCCTTGTTCTTCTCAGCATCAACAGCCAGCAGGTCAATCATGGTCTTCACTGCGTTGTACCAAAGACCGTTGAATTCTACGATGTAGCCTGTACGATAAGTGATAGGACGGCCAAACTCAGTTGCATTCATCCAAGTGATAGCCTGACCCTGTGCATCAGCATATACCAGACCATTCTCACGGAGCTCAAGGTTTGACTTGCCCTCCACCACATAGTTGATAACCTCCTCCAAGAAGGCGCCATACTTCTTAGCTGCCTTCTCGTAGCCAGCATAGTGAGCATACTGCTGTACTGCCCATGAAGCCCAGAGTGGGATATCAGGACAGTTAATCTCCTGGATTACGTCATCAGCTGTGCCATTAGCCATGTAAGCACGCAGCGCTTCGATACCGCTTGCCATGATCTTGTGGAACTCCTCCTCATTATTGAGGTTCAGGGTCGAGCCGGTTACAGCAATGAACTGGTCACGTGCACGAACCTTAAACCAAGGATAACCTGCAATGATGTAGTCCTTGCCATTGCGCTCTATGATGTTGCTGGTGGCAGAGATCTTCAGACAGTTGAAGAAGTTATCACGCTTGCTGCGCAGCTTGAGTTCGCGGGTGAAGAGAGCCTTCAGTCCATTGGTCTTGGCAGGGGTGATACCTGCAGAGAAGATTACACTCTCGCCCTTCTTGATCTGGAACTCAAAGTAGCCAGGCATGTAAAGATCCTCCTTGTAGCCGTAGCCGCGTACCTGCTCACGTGGATACTCCACGCCGATATTCCAGTCAGGACGGTTGTGCCACTGGTTCTCCTTCGAGAGCTGCATGTAGAGGGTTGGATAGCCTGCATAGAGGCAAGAACCGATACCGTTCTCCACGGTCTCGACATTCTGGTTCACCTGACCATTGCGCTGGGTAAGCTCATTCACGTTACGGAATGCCAGCTGTGGACGAAGCTTCAGTGTTGTTTCAGAGTGGGCATCCACCAGTGTGTAGCGGATCAGCACACGAGGCTCATTGGTTACAAGGAAACTCTCGCGAGTCAGGATCACGCCACCTACGCGGTAGGTGTTGGTCGAGATCACCTCGCAGTTAAACTCACGGATGTACTTGTGTCCACGTGGGGCGAAAGTATCGCCAGAATACTTGTGAATACCAAGGTTAAACTCAGCACCATGCTGTACTACTGTCTCATCAAGAGAAGAGAGGAGCACATGGTTGTCATTGTCAAGTTCAGGGACAGGCGTCACCAGCAAGCCGTGATACTTGCGTGTGTTGCAACCAGTGACCGAAGTACTCGAATAGGCACCGCTTTTGTTGGTGCGGAGGTACTCAATGTCGAGTGATTGCTCCAAGTTGGTGAGCAGTGTCTTGTCAAACTTAAGATAGCTCATATTGATTAGATTTATCGGATATATTGTTGTTTCTTCAAGGTAAATTTGCTCCAGTTGGAGTCTTTAACGCTGCAAATATTATGATTTTTTTTAATTTTTCCAATTTTTATTGGCAAAAAGTACCATTTTTGGCATCATTTTTATATTTTATATGTTATTGAGCACTAAAATAAGACCTTATCATGCGAATTTGATTTGTCAGAACACACAAATCTCTGGGTAATCCGATGTATCTGACCTCTTCCCGCCCCTCCTTACACCTCATAAAATGTATTTATGCATATCAAAACCACTCCAAAAAGCACAAAAATGAGCAAAATGAGCAAAAAGAGCAGTCAAATCATTGAAATATTCATCTTTTCACCCTATCTTTGCACAAAAATAACTAATATGGGCAGCAATACACGATCCGAACTCATTGAGGTGGCACGACAACTGTTCGCCTCCAAAGGCTTTGACAATACTGCAATGAATGAAATTGCCACACAGTCAGGCAAGGGTCGTCGCACGCTCTACACTTATTTCAAGTCCAAATCTGACATCTTCATGGCTGTGGTGGACAGCGAGATGAACCGTCTGCTTGAAGCCATCGAGGAGATTCTCCCCTTGAGGATGCCTGCTGACGAGAAGCTGAAGCGCTACATCCTCTGCCGCCTCGACCAGGTGAAGGACACCGTGATCCGCAACGGTTCGCTCAAGGCAGAGTTCTTCCGTGACGTAGTACAGCTCGAACATGCCCGCCGCCGCCTTGATGTGCGTGAACTTACCATCCTCCGCAGCATCCTGCAGCAAGGCATTGACGAAGGTACTTTCGAGATTGATAACGCCTCCGTTGTTGCCGTCACCATCCATTATGCCCTCCGCGGTCTTGACCTGCCTAATATCCGAGGTCAGTTTACGGCGTTGGGCGTCCCCACCATCCGTGTCCGTGAGAGCATCTTCAAGATGATTTTCTTCGGGATTGTTAGGGGAAGAAGGTAGGGAAAAGTTAAAAAGTTAAAAAGTTAAAGAGTTAAAGAGTTTTTGAGGACGGAGCTGAAGGCTGAAGGCAAAAGGCAGCTACTTCAACTAATCACAAAAACAAATTATCATGTTGACATAATAAACAAACTATCATGTTGACATAATAAAAAAAATATCATGTTGACATAATAAACAAACTATCATGTTGACAAAAGAGCAAATTATCATTTGATAA
This sequence comes from Bacteroidales bacterium, assembly GCA_045617885.1. Classification (GTDB taxonomy): domain Bacteria; phylum Bacteroidota; class Bacteroidia; order Bacteroidales; family UBA3663; genus Liminaster. The sequence goes on from JAZLJN010000018.1 coordinate 4,592, forward strand.
AATATCAAAACAACATATTTACATTATATTAAAAATAACAGAATTATGAAACTTCTTGAAGGAAAAGTAGCGCTCATCACTGGCGCTGCACGCGGCATTGGCAACGCCATTGCACACAAGTTTGCCCAGGAGGGCGCTAATGTAGCATTCACCGACCTCGCATTCAATGACGAGCACGTAGCCAATATCAACCGCGCTGCTGAGGAGATTGCCTCTACCTACGGCGTGAAGTGCGTAGGCTATGTTTCTGATGCCTCAAACTTTACTCAGACTGAGGAGGTTGTAAATAAGATCAAGGAGGAGTTCGGTCGCATCGACATCCTTGTTAACAATGCCGGCATCACCAAGGACGGACTGATGCTCCGCATGTCTGAGGCTCAGTGGGATGCTGTCATCAACGTCAACCTCAAGTCTGCCTTCAACTTCATCCATGCCTGCACCCCAATCATGATGCGTCAAAAGGGTGGCTCTATCATCAACATGTCTTCTGTTGTAGGCGTTCACGGCAATGCTGGCCAGTGCAACTACTCTGCTTCAAAGGCTGGTATGATCGGCCTTGCCAAGTCTATCGCTCAGGAGATGGGTCCTAAGGGTATCCGCGCCAATGCTGTAGCTCCTGGCTTCATTGAGACCGTAATGACCGCTCAGCTCCCAGAGGACGTTCGTAAGGGCTGGATGGCAAAGATCCCTCTGCGCCGTGGTGGCCAGGTAGAGGATATTGCTAACGTCTGCGTATTCCTTGGCTCTGACATGTCTAGCTACGTTACCGGTCAGGTTATCCAGATCGATGGCGGCATGAATATGTAATCAGAAGTATGACTATCATTTACGAAGATAATCACATCCTTGCCGTCAATAAGACCTGCCACGAGATAGTACAGGCAGACAAGACCGGCGACGAGCCGTTGCCTGAAACCCTGAAGCGCTTCATCAAGGAGCGTGATCAGAAGCCAGGCAACGTCTTTCTGGGTGTGACACATCGTTTGGACCGCCCCACTTCCGGGGTGGTCCTTTTTGCCAAAACCAGCAAGGCGCTCGAACGCCTCAACCGTATGTTTGCCACCGGCGAAGTCCATAAGACCTACTGGTGCATTGTGCCGAATGTATGGAGCAACGCTCCTCATTCATCACGTCCCATTCCTCAATCCCAAATGCTCACTCACTGGCTGGTGCGTAACGAGAAGCAGAATCGGTCGTATGCCTACGATGAGCGCCCCGTAGATCGTCAAGGCAATCCGCTCAAGGAGGCAAAGGAGGCACGTCTGCAATATGAGGTGATTGGCACCACGGAGCGCTATGCCCTGCTCGAAGTGCGCCTCTTTACAGGCCGTCACCATCAGATCCGCTGCCAGCTTTCCCACATCGGCCTCATCATCAAGGGCGACCTCAAGTATGGTGCTCCCCGCAGCAACCCCGATGGAGGCATCTCACTCCACAGCCGCAAGGCAGAGTTTATCCACCCTGTCAGCAAGGAGTCAGTCACCATCGTAGCCCCTACCCCTGATGATACTCTATGGCAAGCTTTAGCCACCAACCCTTAACTTTTAACCCTTAACTCTTAACTTTTAACTCTTAACTTTTAACTCTTAACTTTTAACTTTCCGTGACCCTCTTCCTCACCAGCAGCCCATGTTTCGGCTTGGGTGGACATCTGAATCCTGCCAACGGACTCATCGAACAGCTCCGCACTCATCTGCCGGAGCCGCTTCATTGCCTGCTCATCACATCGGCTCCTGATGACTATGAGATGACTGACCGCATGGCATGGGATATGCGCGAGGCTTTTGACCGTGCCCAACTGCCCTTTGATCATTATGAAGTGCTCGACCGCCGTACACAGCGGCAGGCACTCCGCATGATTCAGTCGGCTAATCTCATCATCCTATGTGGGGGTCACGTGCCTACCCAGAATAAGTTCTTCCACGAACTCCGTCTGCGTCAGAAGCTGCAGAAGTTCACTGGAACTATTCTCTCCATCAGCGCCGGCTCCATGAACTGTGCCGACCGTGTCTATGCCTGTCCCGAGTTGGATGGTGAGACGCTCGATCCCCGTTACCGGCTTTACCTTGACGGCCTGGGTCTCACTTTTGTCAATATCCTGCCTCACTACCAGTTCCTGCAGGACGCCAAGGTGGATGGCCGACCTATGATAGCCGACCTTGCCACTCTGCATAGCTATGGTCATCCTATCATCCTGCTGAATGATGGTTCTTACTTTATCATCAACGGTAGGCGCCATGAGCTTCGCGGTCAGGCTTACTTGCTGCACAACGGACAGCTCCACTCCATCTGCCGGGAGGGCGAACAGAAACGTCTCCTCCCCGACGGAACTCTCATTGACATCCTCCCTTACTGATTCCGAGGGAGAAAAAAACACCACTTTCCCTTCCGAGACTTCGGATTTCTTGCCCAAAGCAACAGACAAGGCTCCTGACGCGCCGGATCTCTTGCCCAAAGCAACAGACAAGGCTCCTGATGCGCCGGATCTCTTGCCCAAAGCAGCAGACAAGGCTTCAGACGCGCCGGATCTCTTGCCCAAAGCAGCAGACAAGGCTTCAGACGCGCCGGAATTGACGTTTATGTTATCAAACATCAATCCCGAGACCGCTGAAGCCTTGTCCGTATATCGTGACGTCCATTCCCACAAGTGTAAATTGACGTTTGTGTATTCAAACATCAATTTAAGAGTTATGAAATGGACGCCAGCACGCTTGGCAAGCATTTAAAGATTGTGAAATGGACGCCAGCACCCTTGGCAAGCATTTGTTATTTTACCGGAGCTGGAAATTCCGGAAACTCTGGAAACTCCGGAATTCCGACTTACCAAGAACTCTGGGAATCCCGATAAATCACACTAAACTTGCCAATGCTATTTCCGCTCTCCTCTTGCTATAGCGAGCTCACGCTGAAGAGAAGAAATCTGGGCTTTAAGCTGCATTATCTCTTGAGCCTGTGCCTCAATAATCTCTTTCTGCGAGCCACGACGGTCAAGACGAGCGGCGGTCATCCGCTCTCGTATGCCGCCTTGCTCCACAAATTCTCGATCTCGCTTGGAGATGAATGCAGTCATAGCCTTATCTACCATGTGACAGAGGCATATAGCACAGTTTGCCATTTCCTCATCTGTCCACCGATAATAATAAGGACGATAGTTTTCCTCATCGCTATGCTCCCGGCAGAAAGTATGAAGGGCATCAAAACGCTTTTGGTTCTCTTTAGCCCACTCTTTGATACCATGGTGTTTCAGATAATCCTGATAATCCTCTAACAGTTCCTGATTGCTCCCTTTGGCTATACCCAGGAGCTTTATCTCCACCTCAAAAGAAGTCCGCCCGTCAGTTAATCCCTCCACGATATTCTGCTTTACCGAACGTGCTGCCTGTACCATCTGATCAACGGTACGGTCACCATACTTCGGCAGGAACCGCTCGCAAAATACCTTTGTCAGCTGTACCAGCACATCGCTCTTTCTATAGAAATGCAGTTCTTTATATACCGTCACTTTCCTCAGGATGCTGGGCGTCCCGTCATCATAACGCTCTAACTCTATCTTTTTATGGGAATTGTTTTCCATGGAGGCTCTATTAAAATGCGTGGCAAAGATAGTACTTATTTTTGATTCTGCAAAATCTTTGGGCAGAAAATTTTTGAGGGGTGAGTTTGTTAGGAGTATTGCGCTAAAGACAATCAGGCTCCCCGACCGATTTGGTTGGGGAGCCTGAATGTCTTTAGTATAAGGAAATCTTTTATGAAAAACTTATTACATGATACAGTAGGTCTCGTACCAGATGACGTCACCTTCTGACTTCATTGGGTTGGAAAATTCTGTAGATAATCCATTATAATTCGTACTATTTGAAGATGGTGCTTTAACATCCTCCTCCTCAAAGAACATGACGTAATCACACCAAATCTTTTCACCAGCAGAATTCAGGTAATACAGATTACGTGCCTCGAATGAGAACTTGCAGATATAAGTCTTATATCCTAATGCATCCTCACCTGCTGCGATCTGGGTAGCACTCGGCGTTCCATCGGCCTTGGAATTCAGGGTAAAGCTAGGCTGCCAGGTACCTTCTACGAAAGTCAGGTGGTTGAGCATTTCTGTAGTTACCTCAACCTTGCCATTATTGACGTTGTCGCCATAATGATAAGCCTTCCAGTTTCCGGAATTATCCTGTTCTGCCCATACTGGCACCATTCTGCCCTTTGGCGTTTTCCCGTTCTTGGCTTTCAGAATATAGGCAAATGTAGCCTGCTCTTTGCCAGAATTACCAGTTGACTTACCGGTCAATTCATCAATTATAGAGTTAGCTCCATCGTAGCTGTTAATTGTGATTATTTCTGTGGCATAATTCTCGTTGGCAAATGCATTAGCAATAGAAATAACATTGATAGCCATCCATTGCTTAATGGAAGGAGTAGAACCATCAATGGTCGCTGCATTCTGGCTGTGATACTCATAAATCAATCGATCATCATCTGGGCGGTTATACCAGAACAAGTCTCCATTGCCATTCGGATTTGGATATTTGAATGAATCCAATTTTACCCAATCGCTGAAACGACGGTAAGCCTCGTCGATGCCAGATAATTCAATAGACCATTTTACTCCCACAGGAACAGCAAACTTGCGGGGTACTTTGTCTTCACTCGGAGTATAATGGCCTGCATGTGAATCTGGGTTATCCTTTATCCATTCGTAATCTTGCTTATCGACGATGCTGTTTGCATTATAAGTGATACCATTCTGAACTACGTAGATTGGCATGTTGTTAATGTTGGCAGTGACATTCTCACCAACGGATGTGTTCTTTACACGATAGATGGCAATCTCATGCTTTGTGCCACCCTTGATGACATTGGTAGGATTCATCTGCACCTCTTCAGCGGCGCCGGTACCTGTCACCTGACCAAGAAGACGATGTGCCTCCAGTTTGTCATTCTTTTCGCCTACATAGATCGGCAGCGTACCACCAGCGGCCTGAATAGCAATGATGTTCTCTTGGGTACGACTATCGTATGCAACATCGAACACTACGTCATTGAAGTCAAAGTCGAATGAACCACCAAGGTCTTCGCACATCACACGACGAGAGTATGTTGTGCCAGGCGTAAAGTAGGCTGGGGTAATCTTGATAATCCAGTTGCTGTAGAAGCCGTCATAATCAACCTCGGTGCTTCCTGATTGGGTAGCAAAGTCAAAAGCGAGGTAATAACCATAGCGGTCATGCTCTTTGCCATCTGCCATGGTTTCTTTCCAATCCAAGCGAACAAGCACCCAACGGTCAATCCAATTTCGCTCAATACCCATTGATGGGCGGCAAGCAAAATTCTCAGTACCAGAAGAAGAAACGAACTTAATCTCACGGAATGCCTTCTCGTTGTTCTCTTCTGGATTGTAGTTGGTATTGCCTCGGTTAAAGTTGTTGATATGCGTCCAGTCATTACCGACGTTGTCGAAACCGGAAGGCGTGTTTGAAGTATTCATATTACCAAAATGGAGATAGTCCATCGAGTAATTGAGTTGCTCATTTGAATTATCTGCACCAGACCTACGCTTAATCTTTGGAACCAGAGTCTTGTTGTAATCAGTGCGGACAGTATTGCCCGATGCTCCAAGAACATCAGATACAAACATAGCGTTCGGACCATTAGGACCAGGAGCCGAAAGTTCACCAAGTCCATTTGTATTACCCACTACTGCACCTTCATACCACAACTGGTCATTATCCTGTGACACATTCTGCACAAAGAAGTCTGTTAAATGCAGTGGCATTGAGACCGGATCCTTGTGTGTTCGGAACCATGTAGAAACATATTGAACCTCGTAATCTGTAATATCTCCAACAGGCTGAGGTCTATTTGCTATAACCTGATTCTGGTTATAAATGTTTTGAAGAGCTCCTTGTCCGTTAGAACAATAGTAATAACCATCGACATTAGGCCAGCCTGGAACTTCAAATTTCTTGGCTAATGCACCATCCTTGTATTTCAATCTTGTGACATTATCAATCGTCTCAGTTCCATCAAAATCGCACCACTGGTTGCGGTTCACGTTAACATCGCCAGCAGCACGGGTGCCTGCTTCAAAGATAGGTTTCAGTTCTACGTCGAAACCCCAATGGTGGTTTGGATCTGGCTC
>JAZLJN010000019.1:0-10402 GCA_045617885.1 Bacteroidales bacterium
GATATCCTTCGAAGTACCGATGGCATCAGAATCACGGAACGACTCAGCGACGGTCAAACCAGAGAGGGCAACCGAAGCACGTGCTCCTGGTGGCTCAGACATCTGACCATACACGAGGGTAGCCTGTGACTTGGCAACCTCCTCATAGTCGATAGCGTCGAGGTCCCACTTGCCTTCCTCGAGACCTTCCTTGAACTTCTCGCCATAGCGGATAACGCCTGACTCGATCATCTCACGGAGAAGGTCGTTACCCTCACGAGTACGTTCACCTACACCGGTGAAGACAGAGAAACCGTTGTGCTTCTTAGCGATGTTGTTGATAAGCTCCATGATCAACACGGTCTTACCTACACCTGCACCGCCGAACAGACCGATCTTACCACCCTTGAGGTATGGCTCAAGGAGGTCAATGACCTTAATACCGGTGAAGAGAACTTCCTGGGAAGTCTTCAGTTCCTCAAACTTTGGTGGCTCGCGGTGGATAGGGAAGGAGCCCTCCTTGGAGAGAGTCTTCATTCCATCTACGGTTTCACCTACTACATTCAAAAGACGACCTTTTACCTGGTCGCCGACAGGCATGGTGATTGGAGCACCAGTTGCCTTAACCTCCAGGCCGCGACGCAAACCATCGGTTGAATCCATAGCAACGCAACGTACAGAATTCTCACCAATGTGCTGCTGCCCCTCGATGATCAGGTCTCGTCCGTCTGGGCGTTGTACCGTAAGGGCTTCGTTGATGGCAGGCAATCCGTTTTCTGCTGAGAACGCAACGTCCACAACAGGACCGATGACCTGTGAGATATGTCCTACGTTTTGTGACATAATGTTTTTCTTTATGTTTGTTTGATATAATATTCAGTCAAAAAGAATCGTATCAGGCTAATACGAATGGGCGTGTATATATGTTTTTCGCTGTGCAAATATAGTCTTTTTATTTTGTAATCCAACATTTTTGTATGGAAAAATGCCGAAATTCCTCAAAAAAAAATAATTTTACCTTATTTTCATGTAAAAACAGATAGCTTTTATTACCTTTTAAAAATTAATTCTTAACTTTGCGGTGCAGTTAGCTTGCGCGTACGTTAATATTTAATGTGTAGTGCGCTTTCATTAATTCATATTTTCTTTATGGCTATTTCTTTTTTTGCCGAAGGTAGTGCAAAGATGCCTGCAATCAACAAGACCAATATTCGCGCCTGGGTAAAACAGGTGGCAGCGAATCATGGTAAGAGGGTAGGGGAGGTTTCCTACATTTTCTGTGACGACGAGAAGATTCTCGAGGTCAATCGTCAGTATCTGCAGCACGATTATTACACGGATATCATCACCTTCGACTATACAGAGGGTGATAAGATTGCCGGCGATCTCTTTATTTCGCTCGATACCGTACGTACCAATGCCGAGCAGTTCGAGCAGCCTTATGAGCGGGAGCTGCATCGTGTCATCATCCATGGAATTCTGCATCTGTGCGGCATTAACGATAAGGGTCCAGGCGAAAGGGAAATCATGGAGCAGCATGAGAATGAGGCACTGGAGAAGTTAAAGAGTTAAAAAGGTAAAGAGTTAAAAAGTTTTTGCTGACCAAAATATTCAGCATTGCATATTCAGCAAAACAAATAGAATCAAACTCTTTTCAACTTTTCCCTCAGGAACTTTTTAACTGTTTAACTCTTTAACTTTTAACTTCGAATGAAATTCGACTATGATGTCATCGTAATCGGCGGTGGTCATGCTGGGTGTGAAGCTGCACATGCTGCGTCTCGTCTTGGTGTGCGTACTTGCCTGATTACCATGGATATGAATAAGATTGGACAGATGTCTTGCAATCCTGCGGTAGGTGGAATTGCCAAAGGACAGATAGTCCGTGAGATTGATGCTTTGGGCGGCAAGATGGGCGAGGTGATTGATGCCTGTTCCATCCAGTTCCGTATGCTCAATCGCTCAAAGGGTCCTGCTATGTGGAGTCCTCGCGCGCAGGCTGACCGAGGTAAGTTTATCTGGGAGTGGCGCAAGGTGCTTGAGAATACACCCAACCTCTCCATCTGGCAGGATACTGTTACGGAATTTATTTTCGAATCAATAGAGAACTCTTCCGAGTCAGATGAAACGGCATTCTCCATCATTGGTGTGAAGACGCAGATGGATGTGACGTTCATGGCAAAAGCTGTCGTTCTTACTGCAGGAACTTTCCTCAATGGCTTAATGCACATCGGACGCACAAAGATTGAGGGCGGTCGTGTAGCCGAACTCGCCAGCTATGGTTTGACCGAACAACTTAAAACCATAGGCTTTGAGACCGGACGCATGAAGACCGGTACGCCGGTACGCCTTGATGGACGAACAATCGACTTCTCTTTGGCAGAGCGTCAGGATGGAGATAAGACGGGGAGGTTTTCGTATTTGGCGGCCCCCATCTCTGGTGGTAATCACTCCCTTCACCCTTCAGGGGGGAAGGGTAAGGGGAAGGGGGCCTTCCTCCCTTGCTGGACTATTCAAACCAATGAAGCTGTCCACGAGATACTCCGACAAGGCTTGCCTGATTCTCCCCTTTACAACGGTCAGATTCAAAGTATTGGTCCGCGTTATTGTCCAAGCATTGAGACGAAGATTGTAACTTTTGCGGATAAGGATCATCATTTACTTTTCCTTGAGCCGGAGGGAACCGATACCCAGGAATATTATCTGAATGGTTTCAGTTCAAGCCTGCCTATAGACGTTCAGTTGAATGCGCTCCGACAGATTCCTGCGCTTCGTAATGTTCAGGCTTATCGTCCCGGTTATGCTATCGAGTATGATTTCTTTGATCCGACGCAACTACGTCACACGCTTGAGACAAAGCTTGTCTCTGGTCTTTACTTTGCAGGGCAGGTCAATGGAACGACGGGTTATGAGGAGGCAGCCGGACAAGGACTGATAGCAGGCGCTAACGCTGCCTTAAAAGTAAAGGGAAGCGAGCCATTTACTCTTGGTAGGGATGAGGCTTATATTGGCGTCTTGATTGATGACCTTGTGACGAAAGGTGTGGACGAACCTTACCGAATGTTTACATCTCGTGCGGAGTACCGTATTCTCCTGCGTCAAGATGACGCGGACATGCGTCTGACTCCTCGTGCCTATGCCGTCGGACTTGCAGATGAATATCGTTCTCAACTCACCAACATCAAACGAGAGCGTATCGAAAAGATTATTGCTTTCTGTGAAGTGTTCCACGTGAAACTATCCTTTAACGAGGTGCTTCGTTCGTTAGGCAGTTCGGAACTGAAGGAGGGTTGTAAATTAATATCTCTGGTTAACCGTCCGGAATTGACGCTTCGTTTGCTGGCTGTTCACATTTCTGAATTGGCAGAGATGCTCGAACAGCTTAAATGCGATCCTCTTCCAGAAGGAAGCATTGTCAAAGCAGAGGATATGATCTCTTTGCATGACGAGATTATTGAAGCAGCAGAGATTCGTATCAAGTACGCCGGATATATTGAACGAGAGAAACTGGCAGCCGAAAAACTCACGCGCCTTGAGTCGATCCGTTTGCCCAAGAGCATCGATTACAATCAGCTCCAGCAGCTCACCATTGAGGCGCGTCAGAAACTGTCTAAGATTCGTCCAGAGACCATCGGCCAGGCAAGCCGCATCCCTGGCGTCTCTCCTGCCGACGTAAATATTCTCCTGGTCCTTCTTGGGCGATAGGGGAGGAGAGAGGACCGACAGAACCACGCTGCTGAAATTATCGTATAAACTATTTCGAGCTGTACGGTTGGATGCCTGTTGAGGCGAATAGAACGCAGATGACGCAGATTTAACGGATTTAACGGATTTTTATAAAATGCAAATTTAAGCCAATTAAAGCAAATTTGTTTCAATTCGTTTTAATTCGTGTTTGAGATAATCCGTTATATCCGTTTGATCCGTTAAATCTGTGTTCAAACCGTACGGGTCGAACTATTTTTGAACGACTACTTATTTTTTTGAAATACCTTTATTTATGAACATTGATTTGATTAAGGCGAATCTTCGCACCATTCCTGATTTCCCCAAGCCTGGTATCCAGTTTCGTGACATCACCACAGTACTCAAGAATCATGATTGTCTTCGTGAGCTTGCTAATGGACTGACGGGTCATTATACTGGTCTTGGTATCACGAAAGTTCTCGGTATTGAGAGCCGTGGCTTCATTCTCGGTCCAATTGTTGCTAATAATATTGGCGCCGGCTTCGTTACTATCCGTAAGCCTGGCAAATTGCCTGCAGAGACAATCTCGCAGGAATATGCGCTTGAATATGGCGTTGACAAGATCGAGATCCACAAGGATGCACTCAACTCTGACGACATCGTGCTTATACATGATGATCTTATGGCAACTGGTGGAACCATGAAGGCTGCTTACGATCTCTGCAAGAAGCTTGGCGTAAAGAAAGTTTACGTCAACTGTATTATCGAGCTTGTTGATCTGAAGGGTCGCGAGAAGTTCCCAGAGGAATGTGAGGTTTATTGCCCTGTAGTGTACGAGGGAGAATGATCCAGGCAAAAGATAATCCCCGCTATGATTACTTAATGGGCATCGTTAATCTGATGCCTGACTGCCCCGGCGTCTATCGTTATCTTGACGCCGAGGGCACTATTATCTATGTAGGTAAAGCCAAAAACCTGAAGCGCCGCGTCACCAGTTACTTCACAAAAGAGCATGAATCACGTCGTACCGCTAATCTGGTTCGTCAGATTTATGACCTGAAGTATATTGTTGTAAATACTGAAAATGATGCGCTCAATCTCGAGAATCGAATGATTAAGGCGCATCAGCCAAAATATAATGTTTTGCTCAAAGATGGCAAAACCTATCCGTGGATATGTGTGCGCAATGAGGCTTACCCTCGTGTGTATCTGACACGCACCTTGACCAAAGATGGAAGCAGTTATTTCGGTCCTTATACGAATGTCCTTGTAGCAAAGACGCTGGTCGATCTTTTCCAGCAACTTTATCACATCCGACCTTGTAGTCTGAATCTACAACAACAGATGATTGATAAAGGCTACAAAGTTTGCCTGAAATATCATATTCAGAAATGTCTTGGACCGTGTGTAGGCAAGGTTTCACGTGAAACTTACGATGAAGGTATTGCTGAAATCAAACAAATTCTTCGTGGTCATACAGCAGAACTTTTTGCTCAACTGAAGAACCAGATGCAGCAGAAGGCTGAGTTGTGGGATTTTGAAGGCGCTGAACGAATAAAGCAGCGCATACAGCTGATTGAAAGTTACAGGACGCGTTCTAATATCGTTCCTTCTACAATTAGTAATGTGGATGTGTTTGCATACGATGAAGAGGATTCTTCCGCCATTGTATCTTATTTCCACATCGTGCAGGGCGCGATTATCCGCTCCTATACTATAGAATATAAGAAGCAGATTGATGAACCGCGTGAGGATATTCTTGCTCTCGGTATTATGGAACTGCGGGAACGATTCTCGGGAGAACAGGAGAATGATGATGCAGAACAAATCGCTGCAAAATCTGCTCAACCCACAGAGCTCATTGTACCTTTTGAGCCCTCGCTCTTGCCGGATGACTGTACGTTCTTCATTCCTCAGCGAGGAGATAAGCGCAAGTTGCTAGAGCTGGCTGAAAAGAACTGCAGACAGTATAGGTTGGATCAGTTAAAGCAGCAAGAGAAACTTAATCCGGAACAGCGGCAGACGCGTCTGCTTTCGGAGATTCAGAAGCAGCTTGGACTTCCTAAACTGCCTCGTCATATTGAGTCGTTCGATAACTCTAATATTTCCGGAAGTGATCCGGTGGCAAGTTGTGTCGTTTTTATTAACGGCAAACCCGAAAAGAAAGAATACCGCAAGTTCAATATCCGTTCCGTTTCGGGTCCTGATGATTATGCCTCCATGCATGAGGTTGTCATGCGCCGTTATCGCCGAGTTATTGATGAAGCCCTGGATGTACCTGACCTTATTCTTGCCGATGGTGGAGTAGGGCAGATGGGTGTAATTAAGCAGGGGCTTGCCGACCTCCTTGGTCAATATGTTCAGCAGCATTTACGTGGAGAAATTACAGAACATCGCATGGCAGAGATTCGTCAACGGCTGGATATTCCTGTGGGAGGTCTTGTTAAAGATGGTCATCACCGTACGCGCCAGATGCTTTTCGGTGATCCGCCGGCTGCTGTTGATGTCAAACAAGGAACCAACCTGTTTCATCTCCTTGAACGGATTCAAGACGAAGTGCACCGTTTTGCTATTACTTTCCATCGGCAGAAGCGCTCCAAGAGTCAGACGCATTCCCTACTTGATGATATTCCCGGCATCGGACCGAAGAGCAAAGCTGATTTGCTCAAAACCTTCAAGAGTCTTAAGCGTATCCGTGAAGCTTCCGCAGAAGAATTGCAAGCCGTCATCGGTGCTTCCAAAGCCGCCAAGGTTTTGGAATTCCTTAAGCAGGCAGGGGAATGATTGTTCCACGTGAAACGATTAGTTTTCCATTTCTTACAAGTTAATGAGAAATGATTTAAGTTCCAGAAGCAAACTTCCAAACTTGAATAGGAAATATAAAACAGCCAAGGTTCACTGAAGAAAGAACCTTGGCTGTTTCTTTATAATAATGATCCGACAAAGGAAATCAAAAGAAATCAATACATTTCATGGTTATATATATGGGATAAGTAACGAATCTTGTGTTTGCCACTAAAATTGATTTTATTTGATTTCCCTTGATGGAGTAATATCTTTTTAATTGTCGCTTGTATTTGTCTGATTTACATGCTGTTGTGCTTCTGTTGCGGCGATTGCCTCCTTTTCGGCCTTCTCTTTCTCTGCTGCGGCTTTCTCTGCTGCTAATTCCTTCTCTTTTTGTGCGGCTAACTCTGCGATTCTTGCCTGCTCGGCCTCCAGTGCACGTTGTGCCTCTCGCTGTTGAGCCTTCTCTTCGGCAAATTTAGCAGGACGGTAAAGCGGTTTGAAGAAGGCAATAGAGATTACGATCTCCGATATGATGAAGAGGATGCAGCAGAAGCCTCCCATCTTCATCCAGAGCGTCAGCCAGCTCCATCCTGCTGTTGGGGTGAAGACTTCACGAATAGCGGCGTTTGGATCGATGTTCATTGAGCAGCAGAAGATCAGAATCAAGCCAAAGAGCAGCACTGCCGAAGGGGCAATGAAAAACAAAGGATTGACCTGAGTCTTGGCTTTCAGGTAAAACAACTCAAGCAGCTGGGCTACACTTTCGAGCATCAGCAAGCCACCCAGTAACTGTGGAATATAGCGGATGATGTCTTCTGTGTGCCAAAGCAGAATGTAGCCGAATGCGCCAGCGTAGGCGAATCTCAAGATAAAGCTAATGATGTGATGCATAGTCGTTAGTGTTACAGGGTTTATTTGATGCTTTTATATAGTAAAGCAAAGAGGCGCAAGTTGTTGGTTGCTTTTGCTTTTGATTTACACATTATGCGCTGCAAATATACCGTTAAAATGTGATATAAACAATAATATTTATATTTTTTTGAGATTATTTGTTCAAAAAATATTCTTGCCAAGTATCATGCTCCGGTTTCGCATACTCTAATTGAGATTTAACGGGGCATCTTACGTAGTCATCGGACAACGAACCACATCCACCGTATGACTGCCAGCCCCGATGAGTTCAGGGCGTTCGGAAATGCACTTCTGGTATTCGATGAAGTGTTTGAAAGTCTCCTCGCTCATTTGATTAAGGCGTGTGCGCATATAGTCCGCAGCTCCGTCGGGCGAGAAGATTGTCTCGCGTTCCAGTCCAGCCAAATGGTTAAGACGGTTGATGTCTTCCAGTCGGATATAATCGTATAATTCATCTTCCTGTGACTGGATGTGATAGTTCTGATCCACCACACCTCTGGCTCGCAAGTCGCTGATTCGGTCTTCGTCAAAGCAATAGGAGAGGATGCTGTATTCATTCATCAGGTATGCCACGAATATCAGTCCGCCGGGTTTGGTCACGCGTTTGGCTTCATTCAGCGCCTTTAGTTTTTCATCATCTCCTATCAAATGATATAGCGGACCCAGCAGAAGCGTGATGTCGGCTGATGCGGTAGGGATAAAAGGCATGTTACGAGCGTCGCCCTGTGTGACATCTGCTGTCGGTTCTCGCTTCTGGAATACCTCGATATTGCGTTTCACCAGTTCCACCGCCTTGACCTGATAGCCCTCTGCCATTAGTGCCGAAGCATATCGTCCGGTGCCGGCTCCAATGTCCAGGATACTGTATTCTGGCTTTAAGAAGCGATGCAGATGATGCAGGGTTGTCTCAAACTCCACCTGACCGTGACGCCGCAGCAGGCGCAGGTCCTCTGGGTGTTTGTTGTAATGTTTCTCTATGTTGCTAAGTGCCATGAATGATTTGTGTTGCTGGTAGTCCTATTGACGCTGCAAAGGTATATATTTTTTTTCAACTGACCAACTTTGCAGACCATATTTCTCCTCTTTTCATGTAATATGTAGCGATGCCTCGGATGCTTCGTCCCAGACAGAGGACAATCTTCCCGACGCCTCGTGGCCTTTGTCCCAAATATAGTTTAACCGTCCCGCTATCTCGGGCGCTTTGTCCCAGCTGACGTATGACCTTCCCGAGGTCTCGGATCATTCGTCCAAGATGGCTGATGTCCTATCGGATGTCTCGGATCATTTGTCCAAGATAGTATTCGTTTTATCAGATGTCTCGGATTCTTTTTCAGTATTGCCATAGACTTTTTCCGACGTCTCCAGTTCCTTTTTTATCACTTACGGAACAAGTTCTGGTTAAATTTGTAGGGAAAGATTGCTACTATGCCTTTTTCTCCTTATCTTTGCAGCGAAACTATGTGCAAAATCGTAAAACAAAAATTCGTACAAAATTGAGATGAAACTCAAAGGATATATTTTTGCTGCATTGGCTGCTGCGGCTTATGGCACGAATCCAATCTTTGCCAAGCCATTATATGCCGACGGAATGAACCCGGATTCTGTTTTGCTTTTCCGTTATCTGCTGGCATTGGTATTGATGGGTTTGATCATGCTTTGGAATGCCTATCGGAAGAAAGACGGAGTGAAACTTTCTGTGGTCTTTCATGTAGGTCGGCATTCTCTGCCGCAACTGGTACTGATGGGACTGCTGATGTCCGCGTCATCCATCCTGTTGTTCATGAGCTATAACTTCATGCCGGTGGGCATTGCCTCAACGCTGTTGTTTGTCTATCCGATCATGGTGGCTGTGATCATGACGCTCTGCTTTCATGAGAAGATGTCATGGCTGGTGGTGGCTTGTCTGGCTTTGGCATCGGTCGGCGTTGCGATGTTGTGTATGAACAGCGGAGCGTCAGAGAGTCTCTATGATGCCAGTTCATTTATGACAGGTTTCGCGTTAGTTATGGCATCATCGCTCTCGTATGCCATCTATCTGGTAGGTCTTAACAAGACGCGCATCCGCACCATTGCCTCTATGCCAGTGACATTCTATGTACTGTTATTTGGCATCACGATCTATCTCTTCCGAATCGCCTGTGGTGTGCCGCTGGTGCTGCCTCATACTTTATCTATGTGGCTCAATTGCCTGGGATTGGGACTCTTCCCAACCGTGATATCGCTCGTATTCACATCTCGCGCCATCCAAAGGATCGGCAGCACGCAGACGGCACTGTTCGGTGCCTTCGAACCCGTCACTGCCGTAGCGCTCGGTGTCGTGATTCTTGGCGAAAGTATCTCTCTGCAGGAATCCATCGGTATGTTACTGATCTTCGTAGCCGTGTCGCTGGTGGTCAGGCGGAGGGGGTGAGTAAGGCATTATAGCATCACTAGTAAGATAAAGATAGAGTCGAAAATATTGCGTATTTACGCAATATTTTCGACTCAAGAGTATAACAAAGTCCAAGAAAGAAGTTTTTGATTTCTTTCTTGGACTTTACTTTTGATTGTATAACTTTTGAAAACCTATAGTTTGTAGAAAACTGGGATTTCAAAAAGTAGTGTTTCTTATTTCTCGCGCATGAAGATGTTGAGATCGTTTATGCTCTTGGTTTCCATATCTATGAGTTAGTACTTTTATTAACGAACAACAAAATAACACCAAACTTTGGCTAGTCATTAACCAACTAAAAGTCGTGTCTTGTTGCGGTGCAAAGATAGTAAAAATATTTGAGACAAGCGACATTTACCATTATTATTTAAAATGTGTAGTACGAAAATAAGGTGGTTTGACGAATCTATGTCTCAAAGAAGACTATATATTTTACTTAGTTTGTTTATTTCTCAAATGCCTCTGGAGAGATGACTTCATCTCCGTCGTCAGTTACTTCGACTACTCGTTCCAACCCTGGTAGATTAATATTTGAATCCTGATTTGGTGAGTAACTACCAAGAAAGACATAGCCAGCTGGTATCTTGATTTCTGCGGCTGAAT
>JAZLJN010000020.1:0-15289 GCA_045617885.1 Bacteroidales bacterium
CGAGAGTGGCAGTATCCCCGTAAAGGTAATCTATAAGGGAACAGCCAACAGTTCCAAGGAGGTAGAAGCAATCATGCAGGAAGCCAACAACAGTTCCAAGTGTGTAGGCGTTATAACCTGGATGCATACTTTCTCCCCTGCCAAGATGTGGATCAAGGGCTTGCAGGCATTGCAGAAGCCATTGCTTCACTTCCATACCCAGTACAATGCTGAGATTCCTTGGGACACCATGGATATGGACTTCATGAACCTCAACCAGTCGGCTCATGGCGACATTGAGTTCGGCCATATCTGCACCCGTATGCGTGTACCTCGCAAGGTGGTGGTTGGCTACTGGAAGAGCGAGGCTGCACAGAAGCAGATTGCAACCTGGGCTCGTGTTTGTGCCGGTGTGGCTGATGCTCATGACGTACGCTGTCTGATGTTCGGCATGAACATGAACAACGTGGCTGTGACTGACGGTGACCGTGTAGAGTTCGAGCAGCGCTTCGGCTATCATGTAGATTACTATCCTGTATCTTCGCTCATGGACTACTTCAAGCAGGTAACTGATGCTGACGTGGAGGCTCTGGTGGAGACTTACAAGAAGGAATATACCATCAAGATTGACGAATGCGGCGAAGAGGTTTACTGGGAGAAGGTACGCAATGCGGCTCGCGCTGAGCTGGCAATCCGTGCCGTCCTGAAGGATGAGGGCGCTACCGCCTTCACCACCAACTTCGACGATCTGGGCGATGCTGACATCACTGCTCCTGACTTCTGCGGCTTCGACCAGATTCCTGGCCTCGCTTCACAGCGTCTGATGGCTGAGGGTATCGGTTTCGGCGCAGAGGGCGACTGGAAGACTGCCTGCCTCTACCGTACACTCTGGGTTATGAACCAGGGTATGGCTAAGGGCTGCTCATTCCTGGAGGATTACACGCTCAACTTCGCCGAGGACTGCACCTCATCACTGCAGAGCCACATGCTGGAGGTTACTCCTCTCATCGCTACTGATAAGCCAAAACTGGAGGTTCACTTCCTCGGCATCGGTATCCGCAAGCAGGAGACTGCACGCCTCGTATTCACCTCAAAGACCGGCGCCGGCTGCAAGGCTACCATCGTAGATCTTGGCAACCGCTTCCGTCTGATCACCAGCGACGTGGAATGCATCGAGCCTAAGCCAATGCCTAAGCTCCCGGTTGCCTCTGCCCTCTGGGTACCACAGCCAACCTTTGAGATTGGTGCTGGCGCATGGATTCTGGCTGGCGGTACTCACCACAGCGCCTTCTCATACGACATCACTGCTGAATACTGGGAAGACTTTGCAGAGATCCTCGGCATCGAATTCATCGGTATCAACAAGGATACCACTATCAGCGGCTTCAAGCAGCAGCTGCGCAACAATGAGATCTACTATCTCTTAAATAAATCCTTAATGTAAATTTAAAACATGAATTATCACGAATTGTCACGAATTTTTCATAAATATTATATATGAAAGATTTCAAAAAATTCAAGAATACCATTTATCAGATTATTGGTGCAGCTATGGCTGTACACCGAGAAATGGACTATGGGCTTGCTGAAGAAGTCTATAATGAATGTCTATGTCTTGAGCTGGAAAGTCTTGGTTTTAATAATGTATCTGAACAAAAACTGCCTGTTTTCTACAAAAACAAAATGCTGAATAAGCACTATCGGATGGACATTGTGGTTGGAGACATTATTATTGAATTGAAATCTGTCAAAGAAATAATTCCTGCCCATCGTGCACAATTATTCAATTATCTGCGAATCTCCAAGAAACCAGTTGGCATTCTCATCAATTTTGGAGAGCCTAAACTGAAAGGAGAAAGATACGCCTATATCGAAGAAAGCAACCAATGTGTTTTACTTGACAAAGACATGGAGCTTTTGTTTGAGAATGACGTTGATTGGGAATTTGAAGAAACCAACACAAATATTTATGAATAATTCGTGATAATTCATGATAATTCGTGTTAAAAAGAGAAAAATAATATGTTAGACGCAAGACAAACAATTATACAAGGTAAGGCCGTGCTTGGTATCGAGCTTGGCTCAACCCGTATTAAAGCCGTCCTGATTGACCAGGACAATAAGCCTATTGCACAGGGCTCACATGAGTGGGAAAACCAGCTCGTAGATGGTCTTTGGACCTATTCGACCGAGGCAATCTGGTATGGACTGGAGGATGCATACGCTGACCTCCGCAAGTACGTCAAGAGAGAATATGACTGCGAGATTGAGATCCTCGCCAGCATCGGTATCTCAGCTATGATGCACGGCTACATGGCATTCGGCCCAACCGGCACTGCCAGCCACGGCGCTCCAGCTTCGGAGGCAGAGAAGATCCTCGTGCCTTTCCGTACCTGGCGTAACACCAACACCGGCAAGGCTGCAGCTGAGCTCTCAAAACTCTTCAACTACAACATCCCACTGCGCTGGAGCATCTCGCATCTCTACGAGGCAATCCTTGACAATGAGGAGCATGTACCTGGCATCACTTATCTCACCACTCTGGCTGGTTACATCCACTGGCGTCTGACCGGCGAGAAGGTGCTTGGCATCGGCGATGCTTCTGGTATGATCCCTGTGGATCCAGAGACCAAGAACTACAATGCCGAAATGGTGCGCAAGTTCAATGAGCTCGTGGCTCCTAAGGGCTTCCCTTGGAAGCTGGAAGATATCCTGCCACAGTGTGTATGCGCCGGACAGAAGGCAGGCTTCCTGACTCCTCACGGTGCGCAGCGCCTCGACATCTCCGGTCACCTGAAGCCAGGCATCCCATTCTGTCCTCCTGAAGGTGACGCCGGCACGGGTATGGTAGCTACAAATGCTGTAAAGGTTCGCACAGGCAACGTATCAGCAGGTACTTCAAGCTTCTCAATGATCGTGCTTGAGAAGGATCTCTCGAAGCCAAATGAGATGATTGATATGGTGACCACTCCTGACGGCAACCTCGTGGCTATGGTGCACTGCAACAACTGTACGTCAGACATCAACGCTTGGGTGAAGCTCTTCAAGGATTACCAGCAACTGCTCGGTCTGCCTGTTGACATGAACGATATCTATGCCAAGCTCTACAACCATGCTCTGACTGGTGACAAGGACTGCGGCGGCATCCTGGCATACAACTTCATCTCAGGCGAGCCTGTTGCCGGCTTGCAGGAGGGTCGTCCTCTCCTGGTTCGTTCGGCAAACGATCGCTTCAACCTCGCCAACCTGATGCGTGCCAACCTCTTCGGTACCGTGGCTGTGCTCAAGCTCGGCAATGACGTACTCTTCAAGGAGGAGAACGTTCAGGTGGACCGCATCACCGGTCATGGCGGCTTGTTCAAGACCCCAGTGGTAGGTCAGAAGATCCTTGCCGCTGCTCTCAACTCTCCTATCTCTGTCATGGAGACTGCAGGCGAAGGCGGCGCCTGGGGTATTGCCCTCCTGGCAAACTACTGCGTCAACAACCCAGACAACCTCAACCTCGCCGACTACCTTGAGAACGTAGTCTTTGCAGGCAATACTGGCGTTGAGGTTGCACCAGATCCAGAAGATGTAGAGGGTTTCAACAAGTACATTAAGACCTTCAAGGCTTGCATCCCTGTGGATCAGGCAGCTGTGGACTGTAAGAAATAAAAGTAATGCAAGAGAACCATCTAAGATAAGACTGTAAATCTTATTGCATAATTATACAAAAAGAGACTATAGCTTCAGGGCTATAGTCTCTTTTTTGTTCACACAGTGCATTTTATCTGTCGAAAAAATTAAGAAATTCTCACTTTTTTGTCATTAAAAAGTGACAAAATGGATGATAATTATCAAAAAAAGCCGCCAAATTAACCTTCTTTTGCATTTAATCGCGTCATTTGTTGCCAATATCATAAATTTCCACTATCTTTGCACAAAAATTTATAAGGTATTGTACGAAAAAGGCACATTCTTCTCTTTGTGTTCAACTTCGTTTCAGTTAGATCTATCTTAAAAAGGAAAGACAAAAACAGGTTTTTATATTAATTTATTATTTCATGAGAAAATTCTTATCTCTCATTGTCATGTTGGTTATGGGCATGACGATGCTGATGGCACAGAACAAGACTGTCACTGGTACGGTTGTCTCTGCCGAAGATGGGGAGCCAATCATTGGTGCTTCAGTTATTGTTCCTGGCACCTCATTGGGTACCGTTACTGACATTGACGGTAACTTCTCCCTTAAAGTTCCCGAGAATTCTGCAACGCTTACCGTCTCTTATGTCGGTATGAGTACTGAGGTAGTCAAGATTGGCAGGGGCAAGATCCTTGTCACCTTGAGCGTTGACAACGCTATCCTTGATGAAGTAATGGTAGTAGCCTTCGGACAGGCTAAGAAATCTGCCTTTACAGGTTCGGCTGCCGTAGTAGGCAGTGAGGAACTTGGCAAGACTCAGGTCACCAGCGTAACCAGCGCCCTGTCTGGTGCAGTACCTGGCGTACAGCTCACCTCTTCAAGCGGTGCTCCTGGTGAGAGCGCAACCATCCGTATCCGTGGTATCAGCTCAATCAATGCAGGCAAGGACCCACTGATCATCGTGGACGGTGCTACCTATTCAGGCGACATTGCCAATATCAACCCAACCGACGTTGAGTCAATGACCGTGCTCAAGGATGCTGCTTCAGCTGCCCTTTACGGTGCCCGTGGTGCCAACGGTGTCATCATCATCACCACTAAGAATGCTAAGAAGGGTCAGGATGCCAAGGTCTCAGTGGATGCAAAGTGGGGCGGTAACACCCGTGCCATCCAGCACTATGACGTAATCAAGAGCCCAGCCCAGTATTATGAGATGCAGTACCTTGCACTCAACAACTACTATCAGAATGCCGTTGGTCAGAATCCTATGCAGGCTTGGCAGTCAGCTAACAGCGCACTCATCGGCCGTGTGGATGCCGGTGGTCTGGGCTACAACATCTGGACTGTACCTAACGGACAGCTGCTCATAGGTCAGAACGGCAAGCTCAATCCTAACGCTACCCTGGGTCGTTCGGACGGCACTTTCTATTTTACTCCAGATGACTGGGAGGACATTGCTACCCGTACTGGTAACCGTCAGGAGTACAATGTTTCAATCAACGGTTCGACCGACAAGTCAAGCACTTACATCTCTTTGGGCTACCTCAAGAACGAGGGTATCTCTTACAAGTCAGACTTCGAGCGTATCTCTGCACGTCTGCGCAGCGATTATCAGGTAAAGAAGTGGCTCAAGGTGGGTGCAAGCGCTGCCTACACTAACTTTGAGGGCAATTCTCTGCGCGAGAACGACAACGAGACCTCTACTGCCAACGTCTGGGCTTTCACCTCACAGATGGCTCCTATCTATCCTTGCTACGTGCGCAATGCCGATGGCTCAATCATGGTTGACGGCAATGGTATCAAGGTAATGGACTACGGTAACGGTGAGCACGGCGGTGACCGTCCATTCATTCAGGACGCTAACCCAATCCAGGACGTACGTCTCAATACTGACAACCACGAGGGTAACAGCCTCAGCGCAAATGTCTTTGCTGATGCTACGATCCTCCCTGGCCTCGTACTGACTGTCAATGCAGCCATCAACCTCGACGAGACCCGTGGCACTTTCTACTACAATCCTTACTACGGACAGTTTGACTCAACTGGTGGTACACTGCAGAAGTACAACTCTCGCTCCAACGACTTAACCACCCAGCAGCTGCTCAACTACACCACCACCTTCAACGAGAAGCACAACCTGAATGTGATGCTCGGTCATGAGTACTATAAGTATATCGAGAAGTACCTCACAGCATCGAAGGCTATGATGTTCTCAGAGAAGAACCTTGAACTCGGTGGCGCAGTAGTTGATACCCAGAATGCTTACTCATACACCAGCGAGTATAATGTAGAGGGTTATCTGGCACGCGTACAGTATGACTATGATGATAAGTACTTTACCAGCGCTTCTTTCCGTCGCGACGCTTCGAGCCGCTTTAATCCAGACAACCGTTGGGGTTCATTCTGGTCATTCGGTGGTGCGTGGATGATTTCAAAGGAGGATTGGTTTGAAACCCTCGGCCTTGATTGGGTCAATCAGCTTAAGATCAAGGCATCTTACGGTTCACAGGGCAACGACGCCATTGGTAACTATCGCTACACCGACCAGTTCAATATCCAGAACTCTGGCGGCAATGTAGGTGTATCATTCAACCAGAAGGGCAACAAGGACATCACCTGGGAGACCAACAACAATACCAACATCGGCCTTGAGACCACTCTCTGGAAGAAGCTTGACATCAGCGCAGAGTACTTCTACAAGAAGACCACCGACATGCTCCTTTACTTCTCAGTAGCTCCATCACTTGGTTACGATGGCGTATATGAGAATGTAGGTGACCTGGTGAACAAGGGCTTCGAGGTGGATCTCAGCTACAACATCTTCCGCAACAAGAACATCCAGTGGGATGCACGCTTCAACATCTCGTATGTAAAGAACCAGATTACCAAGCTGCATGATGACAATAAGACCGCTACCTACTATGACCTGGACGGCAACGCTTATGAAGGCTTCGTTTCAGGCGGCTTCTTCCGTGCAGAAGGCCTCAGCGTTTACGACTGGCGCCGCAAGGAGTACGCTGGCGTAGATCAGGAGACCGGTCTGCCAATGTGGTACAAGAATGTGTATGAGACCGACTCGGAGGGCAATCTGCCAAAGGACGAGAGTGGCAATGAGATCCAGAATTGGATTGGCAAAGAGACCACCACTTCATACAATGATGCTGACTACTACGTAAACAAGAAGTCAACCATGCCTAACTGGTTCGGTGGCTTCGGCACAAGCATTGCAGCATACGGCTTCGACTTCAGCATCAACTGCTCATTTGCATTGGGCGGCACCCAGTATGACGCTACCTATGCTTACTTCATGGAGAGCCCAACCAGCAGCCACGGTGGCTATAACTACCACAAGGATCTGCTCAAGGCTTGGACCAAGGAGAATCCGTCGAACGACATCCCACGTTTCCAGTATGCTGACCAGTACAACGGATCTGCTTCAAGCCGTTTCTTCACCTCAGCTTCTTATCTCAACATCGAGAACCTCAACCTGGGCTACACCCTGCCACGCAACGTGCTCAAGAGCATGCAGATTGACAACCTGCGCATCTACCTCGCAGCAGAGAACCTCGGCTACATCAGCGCACGCAAGGGCTTCGATCCTCGTCAGGGCTTCAACGATGCCACTTACGGTTCACGCTACGCTCCAATGCGTACCGTATCAGGTGGTATCTCGCTCACATTCTAATATTAATAATGTATAAAGAAGAAATAGCAATATGAAGACTTTATCATATCTTTCACTGATGGGTGTGGCTCTCGTGGGACTGAATGCCTGCATCGAGGAGACCTTCCCTGAGAACAACTTTGCTACCACTGAGCAGGTTGCCTCTTCACCATCAGCCATCAAGGCTTCAGCTCTCGGTATGCCTTCGGCCATGGCTCAGGGATACTTTGTGTACGAGGAGCAGGTTCATGAGACCGATATGTCTTACCCTCAGTTCATGATTGCATTTACTGAGCTGATGGGCGACATGTATCCTGAGGGTTCGAACTCAGGCTACGACTGGTATCGCAACTACAACACCTTCGACCGCACTTTCGGTAGGGACTCATACTTTGCCTACCTGCCTTGGTTCACCTGCTACAAGCTGATCAAGACCAACAACGATATCCTTTCGGCTGTTGACGTATCGGATATTGAACTCAGTGACGAAATCAAGTACTATGGTGCTCTGGCTCACACCTGCCGCGCCTTCAACTACTACTTGCTCACCGTGATGTTCCAGCCAGTAGAGAATATCTACACTGACTGCTCAAAGGTGCTCGACCTCACCGTACCAAAGGTAACCGAGAAGACCACCCGTGAGGAGGCTAAGCAGAATCCACGCCTCACTCGCGCTGAGATGAAGGAGTTCCTCCTCTCAGACCTGGACAAGGCAGACTCTACCTTCAATGCCATCGGTGCCTCAAACATCAAGGCAATGAATCTGGGCAAGACCCTCCCTTCACTCGCTGTCATCTACGGCCTGAAGGCCAAGGTTTATATGTGGTTTGAGGATTATGCCAACGCTGCCACTTGGGCACAGAAGGCAGTTGACGAGGCTGTAGCCAATGGCGCTTCGCCAGTCACCGCTGCTCAGTGGGACGATCCTAACACCGGCTTCGCTCAGGCTAATCAGGCATGGCTGTGGTACTGCCACTACGATGCTGAGAACATGGGCAACCTCTGCAACTTCACCGGCTGGATGTCAGGCGAGGCAGACTGGGGCTACTCATCGCTCACCTTCCCTTCTATCGATAAGTCGCTCTATGACAAGATCGGTGCTTCTGACTTCCGTCACACCACCTTCCTCAACCCTGCCAAGTACGGTTACTACAACTATAAGACCTCGCGTGACGAGTCATTCATCAACGATGCTCCTGATTACCTCTCGCTCAAGTTCCGCTGCCTCAGCGGTGACTGGCAGAACTACACCGTGGGTGGCGTAGTGGATGTACCTATCATGCGTGTGGAGGAGTTGATGCTGCTGGCTATCGAGGCAAAGGCAATGGCAAGCAAGGACTTCGGCACTGGCGTAGCAGAGCTTCAGGCTTGGGTAAATACCTACCGTGATCCTAACTATGTAACCAAAGCAAATGACGACCGCTCGTTTGAGCTCGCCATGCTCGACCAGCTCCGCATCGAATTCTGGGGTGAGGGCAATGCCTTCCCATCAGCTAAGCGCATCAAGCCAGACGTAATCCAGAACTACGAGGGCACCAATGCACCTGCTGACATCTTCAAGTTTAACTGCAAGGGCATCAAGCCAAACTGGAACTTTGTAATCCCAGTCAAGGAGACTCAGTCAAACCAGATTCTGGAGAAGACCAACAACCCTGACCCATCGGCATGCGTACCTGTGTCATCACGTCCTACTCCTGTTGGCGAATTTGCCGCTAACTAATAGCTAACTACTTATAAAGGAAATGAATATGAAATTCGATAAGATATTAGCAATCAGCATGGCTGCCACCATGTGCGTAGCATTCACCGCCTGTGATGACGATGATGATGACTACGTAGCAGCCAGCCCTGAGCAGGGTGTCAAGGCATACTTCCTGCCAGAGAATCAGAAATCTGTCAATTTGCTGAATGAGGTTTCGAGCTTCGACGTTAAGTTGAGCCGTACTGAGAGCGCCTCTGCCCTCTCCGTACCTGTCAGCTTCTCTGCATCAAAGGAGGGTGTATTCTCTTGCCCATCTTCCGTTGACTTTGCTGCAGGCAGCAGCGACGCTACCCTCACCATTGCATACGACGGCACTAAGCTCGACTATGAGGAGCCTGTCAATATCACCATCCACCTTGATGAAGCCTCTTCTTCTATCTATGGCATCGCATCTTACAGCTGCACTGCCATGATTCCAGCTCCATGGCTCTCAATCGGCATGGCTACCGTAGTGGATGACTACATCACCGGTTTCTTCGGTGTTGAAAATGTGTCATGGCAGGTAGAGCTTGAGGCCAATCAGGTTACTCCAGGTTACTATCGTCTGGTGAATCCTTATGGCGCTGGCTATCCTTACAACGAGCCAGGTGACTACGATGTCTCACAGGACTATTACCTTGAGATTCATGCCGAGGATCCTTCTAAGGTATGGATTCCTACCACTACATACGGTATGGACTGGGGCTACGGCAACTTCATCTTCGGTTCACTCGCTGGCTACTACATGGCTAAGGGTGACGAGGCCACAGCAGCAGACTATTTCGGCACTCTCCAGGATGGCATCATTTCATTCCCTGCTGATGGTCTGCTCATCGGTATGAGTGATTACAATGATGGCGGTCTCTATACCTGTAACGGTTCGGGCGCCTTCAAGGTAGTTTTCCCAGGCATCGTACTGGCTGACTACAGCGTTGAGGTAGCTTATAACGGTAAGTATTATGATGCTGCTGACAATCTCTATGTCGTAGCTGAAGTTACCGCTATGGGCGAGGACGTTGAGGAGGTTCGTCTGGCTGTAGCTCCAGCTGACGAAGCTAATGACCTTGTTGTTGCAATCGTTGCTGGTGAGACTGAGGATTACGTAACCCTCTCGGCTCCAGGTTCGGCTAATCTGCTGATGCCTGCTGATGCACAGAGTGGCAAGTACAGCATCGTAGCTGTCACTTACGCTGGCGGTGAGGCACAGGAGGCAAGCTCTGCTACCTTCAAGTACACTTCAATGTCAGGCGATGAGCCAACCGAAAGCTGGACTCCATACTATGTAGGCAACTACACCTACTCACAGTGCTTCGATGGCACAGATGAGAACGTAGTGATGTATGGCAGCGATGATAACGTCATCCGCTTCAAGCTCGCTCCTTGGGGTGTAGGTACTGACCTCGTATTCATCTGGGATGATGATGACAATGTGTATCTTGAGGCAGATCAGGATATGGAGTTCAACCAAAGCCCATACGGTGACTTCTACATCTCTGACCTCTCTTCTGACTGCGCATTTGCTCCAGGCAATACTTGGGCTGACATCATTGAGTACAACTTTGCAGATGACTGCACCGGTACTGAGCAGGAGCCAAGCTACGTTGACTATGATGTTCCGGCATTCAACTTCAATGTAGTATATTATAGCTCTGAAGGCTACATCATTGGCTGGGGTTATGAGACCTTCGAGATCCTTGGTCAGGCAAATGCTCCAAAGAAGTCAATGGCACCAATGGCTACCTTCGGTCAGCCTGCTCGCCACAGCCACTTCCACAGACTGAGCGAGCCAAAGCAGCTCAAGAGCGCTGTACGCCGCGTCAATACTGCTGCTAAGCGCTTCAACTAATAAGCTTGGCTTAATATTATATGATCACCCCCGCTACGAGATTGTAGCGGGGGTGATTGTTTTTAATATTTGAAAAGAATGACTTTAAATTTATGCGTATGAATGCAAGCCTGAAAGGAAGTAATTTACGCCGAAATAAGTCATCAGTACGATCAAGAAAGCAAAGGCGCAATAGCCATGGAAATGACGAGGCTTTGCAAACCAGCGCAAGCTCTGCTGATGCAGCGGCAATGAATAGAACATCATGGTGATGAGTGCCCAAACTTCCTTGCTGTCCCAGCCCCAGTATCGTCCCCATGAGACGTTGGCCCAGACAGCACCAATGAAAATGCCGGCGATGAGCAGGAAGAGTGCGGGCATCAGCATCAGCTGGCTGGATCGCATCAGTCGTGCAGCCTTTTCCTCATTGCCATCCTTCTTCCGTGACAGGAACAGTGCTTTGAAGCCATTGAACATGATAAATGCCAAAAGGATGTAAGAGATCATGATGACCGACACATGCAGCGGGAAGAAAGGTGAACGCAACACGGGCATGAGCGGCGCAGAGGTCCAGCGCAGGAACATTACAATACCGACGATAATCAGTACAACGACAAAGATGATGTAAGGCAACCACCGCATAACTCGGCTGGACGACGCCTCTCGATCCATACGCCATATCTGGAAGATTCTTCGATACTGACTATTTGGCTGCATCCAGAAAAGAAGCATTCCCATCAGCAACAGCAGATAACCAGTGTAGGTAAAACCGATGCCCCAAGGATCGCGCGTAACAATCAGGATACTGCCATGCAGATCATCGTCAAAACCAGATTGATAGAAGCGGTAATGATCATGTGTGGCAATATTGTTCATCGAGATTGTGACAGGTTTCTGCTTGTCCTTTTCTTGAAAGACAATCTCACTGACATAATCCTTCGGGGCATAGGAGTCAGAATAATACTCCACTTCAAAGCGGTTGAGTCGCACGACAAATGGGAGATGATTGACCAGACCTTCTTCTTCCACAAAATAATCCGAAGATTCGCCCTCTCGCAAATGCATTCGCCCTTGTTCTCCCCAGATATGCGTGATCAATGCTCCGGCAAGAATCACAGCAAAAGCCACATGGATGAGGAGTGTAGCAGGTACCTTCCACAGCTTGCGGCGGAAGATATAGATTAGAGCGAGCACAACCAGTATCCCCCACATTGCTGCGAAGGATACCGAGTGATAGACTGTCTCCGATGTACCAGGGATTCCCGTCAGGTTGTCAAGCAACGACGCTACCGCCAGCACCACCATGACAAGACAGAATAATGTAAAGGTGAAAATCTTTAGTTTACGCATGTAATAAAAACTATAAATCTCTCATTATATTGCATCTACGAATTCGCAAATTGCATCACGGTCCTCCTTCGAGAGTTCGCGGAACTTCTTGACCGAATAGTATGCATCGCTCGTTCCACCCTGATTAGCAGCATGCCACATAATGGCTTCGAGCACATTGCGGGCACGACAGTCGTGCAGTCGGTCAGCAAACTGCGAACCCGTACAGAGCTGATGCAGGCCTCTTCCCCAGAGTGCCGTGGTGCGGCACCAACCCGTACGGAGGTCATTCTTCATGAAGAGCTTGTGCTGCACGAGGTCGGTGTATGGCCAGATCTTCTGGTTCGGATAACGTGGCATCTTGCTCGAAAGCATCTCTCCCTTGCTGGCACTCTTCTCGTCGCTCACGGCAAAGAGATTCGGGTCATAGACCTCATCCTTACCCGTGGTCCACGAAGGGCGGTGGCAGTAGGCGCAGCCGATCTCCTCGAACTTCTTCTTGCCATGCTGGATCTTCTTGTCGTCGATGTTTCGAGCAGCAGGAACGGCTAAACCACGATGCCAAACCATGAAGTCTACATAGTCATCGTCTGACATCTCGACGTCCAGATTGTTCGAGGTAAGGTAGTTGAAGATATTCTCCTCAGCATTGTCGGTAAACCACTCCGGATGTTTCTCTGGCGTCGAGATTTTGCTGATATAATCGTAGAAACCTTTCTGTATCTCTGGATCTTTAGAAGCATAGGTTGCATAGATCTTGCCGTTCAAGTCGAGGTAGTGATAGCGGCGATCGGAGCGAGTGACATTCGTGATATTCCAGATAGCGTTAGCTCCTGGGGCATCGAGCAGAGGGCCGCGCGACAGGGCATAAGTATAGCGGCGCACCTTCTTTGTGCCATCGCCCTGCTTGCTGTTGGCGTAGTAGCCGAGAAACTCTCCATCCTTGTAGAAAGCGGGATTGAGACCATTCGGCATGAAGCCATCAGCGTACTCCTTATTATATTGCGCAATGATGTCCTCGTCGGTAATCGCATCAAGCAGGCCGCTGCCATAGATACCAAGGGTCGATTCGAGGCGCACTTCATAATTGCTGGTCGTTGCATCCTCGTAACCCTGGTTGATGACATACACGGCTTCACGAGGGATGCTGACTTCTGGATAGCGCAAAGAGTAGCTCTCGCCATCGGGGAACTTATTTCCCCACTCATCCGTGAATTCATGCCACTTGAGCTGAATCTTCTTTTCGTCGATCGGATCCTTGAACGGAGCGATGGCGTGGGTCTGAGGCATACCAGCCAGCCAAGAGACGTAAGCATCATTCTCTGGATTATATACCACAAGCAGATAGCCATTGCCGACGTCTATTGTATTAAACGCCCCATCCGGCTGACTCTTGCCATGTCCGTATCCTGGGTGACAATGCAGACAGGATGTGCGCAGATACAGCGGACCTAAGCCTTCGCGCTCACCACCTTTGTTATTAGCCGTGAATGGTTTCTCAAACATCTTCTCGCCTCGATTAAATGACTGGAACATGCCGCTGTTCTCCACAGCAGGAGTTGGTTGTTCGTAGGCTTTCGACGAAGATATGAAGCTTGTACCAAGCTCGCCGCCCGCATAAATTTGCTCAGTGACGGTAGGATCTAACTCTTCTGGTTCAGGATTCTCTGCGTTAATCTCGCGGTCAGAACAGCTGGCAAGCGTTGCCATGAGAATAGTAGCAAATAAGATTTTACTGTTTGTCAATGGCAACTGGTATTTGGCACATGATAAATGGTACCTGATATTGTCCTTCAAAGAAATCATAAGAAATCAATTGCGTCAAGGGTATCTACTAAATCGTTGCAAGCATCAAGCGCTGCTTGGATCTTGTTATAATTCTCACCTGAGGTCTCTCCGATGTAGTTGCGGAAAGGACGAGGCATAGCTTCCAGTTTCTGGATGGCCTGATCGATGGCATTACACACTTTCTCATCAGCTGCTTTATCCTTCGAGGCAACCAATGCAGAGACCGAAACCTTTGAGATTGTTCCATCGAGCGAACCGAAGTAAGCATTACGGACACTGCGGATATTATCAATGAAATCTGCCACCGAATTCCATGAGTGAGGTGACTCTACATCGCTCCACTGATGAGAAGCCATTGGGTCAGCGATCTTTGTATTGGCCACTTCATTGGCAATGTCTGATGCTCCGACAAGGATTTCCTCGAAGGCGGCCGACTGTGTCTTATACTTCGCATTACCTGGCATTCCTGCATTATAAAGGGTCTCTCCATACACACCTTCCCAGGCCTCAACCAAGCGCTCGCATTGCTCACTCATATCGGCAGCCACAACAGCAGCGAAACGAGCTTCGACCTCGCTGATTGTCGATACCTCACGCTGACGATTGTCAGCATCTCCCGTCGAACCTTCTCTGAAGATCACATACTCCACGGCATGGAAACCGAGCAGACCATAACCTGCTGTACCTGCCTCGATACGATCTTCAATGTTACCAGCTTTCAAGACTTCATCGAGCTGAGTCAAGTCGAGCGGCCACGAGTCGATATGCGGGTCGATGCTATAATCAGCGGCAGCACCAAAGAGGAAAGCCTCGGAAAGCTCCCAGTATTTGCGAGCCTCAACCCAATCGCCACATGCCTTATTGACAGCCGCCTGAGAAGTGAGATCCTCGCAATCTGCGGCCAACTGTGCGGCAGCATCAGCCAGACTTCTATAGGTCGGAACAATCACGGCGTTGACATAACTCTTCAGGATTTCCTGTTGCGCAGCATCCACGTCATTTTCTGCCGACACTACAGGATCATCGTTGTCAGAACAACTGCTCCAACCTGCACAGAGAACAAGGAGCAAAAAAAGATTAAGAAACTTTTTCATATAAAAACCAATAATTTTAATTTATAGTATTCTATTATCTTAAACATTAATGACCATCATTTATACAAGAATCTTTCATTAATGTCTGATTAATGGTGAAATTATAAGTTAAGTACAAATAATAAATTGGTATTTTTCTACAAGGAATTTAGGGGAATGAAAGGAAAACCTTAACAGCTTGTATTTCTTTTAATTCCTTCAATTCCTTGTTCGATATAAACTCATTGTAGTTTTTGACCAAGTTATT
>JAZLJN010000021.1:0-3780 GCA_045617885.1 Bacteroidales bacterium
AGCACGAGCAATAGCTACGCGCTGCTGCTGACCTCCAGAGAGCTGCTGTGGGAAGTGTTTTGCACGATGGCTGATGTTCATACGCTTCATCATCTCTGTCACCTTCTGCTTACGCTCCGATGTTGGAATGTCAAGATAGCGTAGTGGCAATTCGATGTTGTCATAGACATTGAGTTCGTCAATGAGGTTGAAGCTCTGGAAAATGAAACCGATATTTCCCTTGCGAAACTTGGTGCGCTCCTTCTCCTTGAGCTTCGCTACTTCGGCATCACCGAACAGGTAGCTGCCCTCGGTAGGATTATCGAGCAAGCCCAATATATTTAATAAGGTAGACTTACCACATCCTGAAGGACCCATGATAGCTACAAACTCGCCATCCTTGATTTCGAATGAAACACCATTGAGAGCCGTTGTCTCGATCTCTTCTGTACGGAAGATCTTGCTGAGGTTAGAAACTTTGATCATAACGTTTAATATTTTACAATTTGACAATTTTTATTCAGTTGTTATTGACTTTACCGGATTGGCGCTTGCGGTCTTGATGGTTTGGACTAAGACGCAAAGTGTGCTGATGAGAAGGGAAATGACGGCTGCGGCAAAGAGAACCCACCAAGGGAATGCAATACGGTTGTAGAATCCCTCAAGGTAATACTCCATCAGCTTCATGCTAATAGGTGTGGCAAGCGCGATGGCAACCAGTGAGGACGCGATGAACGGACGAGACAGTTTCATGACAGCCTGACCGGTTTCTGCTCCAAACACCTTGTGGAGGGCAATCGCCTTCTTCTGCTGGTCAGAGAAATAGACCGACATTGCAAACAACCCGAGAGCCGAGATAAGGATGGACAGCAACATGAAAATGCAGACAAGCGTCATCGTGTTGCGCTTTCCGGAGAGAGATTCAGTAAGCTGGTCGTCCAGATAAGTCATTGACGGTTCCTTCGGAACACCCAGGTACTCCTTCGCCATCTTGCGCCAGACATCACCCACAGCAGCAAATGCCTCCTTCCTGTCTCCAATGACCTTAATCAACATTCCTGCATTAAAATCATCTCTGATCATCACAATATTATGCGAATCCTCCATAGGTGTGGCAAGCGCATCCTTTGACATGTAATCGGCAATGATTCCGCAACATTGATATTCCGGTACGCCCTCGCGCATACTTCCTAAGGTATTGTTCTGCTCAGTGATACCATAGCGCTTCTGTGTATCTTCTGAGAACCAACACGTTCCATTCAAAGGAGCAGAATATTGTTCAATAACCTTGAAACCTAACAACTTGAAACTTACCGAATCCAGAGAAGAAACGGACATCCATGACATTTTCTCTTCACCAATATGGAGTCCGTTATTGGAGCAGTCGAAAGGTGTATTCATATACTTGCCGACCTCCTCAACACAAGGAAGGGCTTTGAGTCTTTTTACCAACTCGTTTTGTGCATCTACATTCCTGAATCCTAAAGCTCCAGTTTTTAACTCAATCAGGTCCGAAGTATTATATCCGCAAGGAAGATTGACCAGGTACCTCATCTGTAGGGTCATTGTCAATGCAACGGCTATCAGAACCGTACTTAGCACATTCTGGCAGACAATGAAGACTCGGCTGAATACCATCTTGCTTTGCAAGCGGAAGGTTCCCTTAACCACATCGATAGGCTTGAATCGTGAGGAAATCATGGCAGGAAGGAGACCCGAGATCAGCGAAATGATACATATAAGTACTAAAGCAACGACAGCCGAAGTCCAATCGAAATACAACGATATGTCGGCAGATAGCAGCTCGTTCATCATCGGCCTCAGACAGAACGACAAAACACATCCAAGCACGAAACATCCAAGCGTAAAGAGGAACGACTCGAAGATATAACGCCATATAATACCTGCCTGAGACTCTCCCATAAGCCTTCGTGTAGCCATCTCCTTTGCCCTCTTACCTGCTTGTGCTACAGTAAGATTGATATAGTTGAAGATAGCCGATACGAGAAGCACAAGTGCCACGATGAGCAGAATCTCAACCGGCTTCTTGTCTCCAACTCGGATAACATCGTATGACTCCTTACCGCTGAAGTAGATATTATCCAATCGGGTAAGCGAAGAACCATAGAGAAAGCCACCTTTGGATGCATCACGATCATACCAGTCCCAATAAGCACAATACTTGTCGAGCAATTTCTCGGCAATTTCATCAGGATTAGTCCCATCAGCAAGAGTGACAAAGGTCTGAACTGATCCAAACTGATTCATCTTACGCACGAGATCATTCATGACATCCATACTCAGAAAGACGTCACAGTAATTGAAGACATCACTTGCTCCAAAGTCCTCTATGATTCCAATAATGGTGTAGTTCTTGTCGTTTTTCGTGATGGTGCGTCCAATAGAGTTCTCGCCCGCAAATGCTGTTTTTGCAAAGCGTTCCGAGATGATTGCCTGATCGGCAGCAGGCAGTATCCTGTCCTTGTCGCAACCCGTCAAGCGGTAATCAAACAGCTGGAGGAAGTTGGTATCGACAGCACATGCTTCTACCGGATAGTATTCTTCACCTATTGTGATGTCCATTTTCCCGTAATCGGCAATTCTTGTCCACGATTTGATTTCTGGTATCGAAGGGAAGAATTCCTCTGCCGTACCGAGTGTCATACCAAATCCGTCTTGTTGTCCTATGACATAGATTTTTTTGGACAGCGGTTGCTTTGTGCCCACACTGAACTCCGTCCTCGCGTATGACGCAAGGATGATTATGAATCCAAACGCAAGCGCCAATCCCATCACCTCAATGGCGGCATAGAGCTTGTTCCTGGATAGGAATGTGAAATAACTTTTCATACTTATTCTGATTTTAGATTATTCACCGGATTCTCCTTTGCTGCTGAGATTGTGCGGAAGACGATGATGCCAAGTGTGAGGATGGCAACAATAGCAAAGGCTGCAAGGTAGAGCCAAGGAGAAACTGTGACCTGAGTTGTGAACTGCTCCAGCCACTCGCGAGTGACATAAATGGCAACAGGTGTGGCAAGGAGGCAGGCGATGACTACAGTAGCTACATACTGCTTGCAGAAAAGACCTACGATGTCATTACCCTCTGCTCCAAGTACCTTACGCACAGCAGTTTCGTGGCGGCGATGCTCGGTTTCAAAGAGGACAATGCCAAAGACTCCCATCAAGGCAATGATGATGGCTACGAGCGAGAATAATCCGAATATCTGTGACTGACGCATGAAGCGGGCATAGCGATTCTCCAGCTCTTGATCTACTGGCCAGACGTTCATTTCTTCGTCCAACTGATACATCTCTACGATAGTTTGTTTCAACTGAGCAATAAATGCCTTCGGATCAACATTCGGCTCTGTACGCACAATCAGGAAGTACAGGTATAGATAATCATTATTCACATTGGTATATGCCTCTATACCGTTCTCAGTTTTATCTGTAGCTGGTTTGCCGTTAGTATCGGTGCAGAAACCTGCCAATTTGTAATCATTGACAGTAGCTATGAGTTCCTCTATCTTGTCATCATTACAGATATCCTGCATGGAAGCATCGACAATCAGAGATCCGACATTACTATCCGTAAATCCTTCTCCTGAAATCATCGGAATTCCTACCACATCCAAATAGTTTGGCAATACCCTTCGCACCTTTAGTGTAAGTGAAATACCGTCCTTAGCAATTGCATGTGTCATACTAGCATTACCCGTAACATAATTGTTGGATACCGACTGACCACCATGTGTGAAGTCGTAAGGAGCGTTGAGCGAAACAGTAGCAGCATACTGG
>JAZLJN010000022.1:0-24012 GCA_045617885.1 Bacteroidales bacterium
TCTTCGACAAGGCTTATCAGCCGCACCTCAGTCGCCTCAAGTACACCGATGGTGGCGGCATCTGGGCTAAGGGCCGGAACTTCGCCATCAAGGGCAACATCCCGCTCGATTTCCATCTGCGATAATGGTTGCTCATACATCATTAAGTAGTCATGAACCCATAGATTACCACCCTCGTTACTATCAATGTAGCGAGGGTGGTTTTCTTTATTCTTCAATGTCTGAACGATACTCCAGCACATCGCCCGGCTGGCAGTCGAGGGCTTTGCAGATGGCTTCGAGGGTGGAGAAGCGGATGGCTTTGGCCTTGCCGGTCTTGAGGATCGAGAGGTTGGCGGGGGTAATGCCAATCTGCTCGGCGAGGTCTTGTGAGGCCATTTTTCGTTTGGCCATCATGACGTCTATGTTAACTATTATTGCCATATCTTTAGTTGTTATAGTTACCGCAAGTCAAAAGTACCTTTATCCATTTTTTTTGCTCCACCAAAAGAAATCAACTTATTTAGTGGTAAATATTGATTTCCTTTGACGGAGAATAATCAAGATTAATAAAGGTAATTTTGGGGCGTGTTAAGTATAATTGTTAACTGTTCATTGTAAACTTAAATAGTCAGCTCCTGTTCTTCCTTCATCTCTTTGCCCATGAGGATAATCTGCGAGAGGATCATCAGGACGAGACCCATGATGAGGAACATCTCATTGGCTGATGATGCGAAAATGATATCGTACTGTGCGATATGGAGGTTCGAGATGAAGTAGCTATAGAGTAAATATCCGCAGAGGAGGTCGAATAAATAGATGACTGCCAAGAGAATACCGATCTTCTCGATGCTCTTCGATACATTGCTGACAAAGACTTCTCCGCGACGGATGTTGAGAATCTGTTTGATGATGATGACGAGCAACCAGGCATAAAGCAGGAAGGCCACGGTCCAGATAAAGCCTACAATGTAGCTGACGGTGGAGTCGGCCTTATCCATCGGGATGCTTACTTTCACTTTCTGCATCTCTATCTTATAGACATCAGCTTCGGCTTGTGTAGGATACTTTTTATAGCGCGAAAGAAGGACTTTGTCTTGTGGAAAACGCTGTGCGCGTACATAACAATCAAGGTCGTATGTGGGATAAAATGTGGCGGACCATCCTCCCTCGATGCTGTCAACGGAGCCGAATTCCTTGGGCAGATCTTCTAACGAAAGTTCACACTCCTCACCGTCTATGCGATAACTCGAGTATTGGTTGTAGTGGAAAGTGCTTGTGAGCATCAGGGTGATGAGCGTCACGATGAGCAGTGAGGTGTAGATTTTGATTTTCTTGTTCATAATTTGTAGTTTTATAGTTAATAATGCTTGTTTGCAATAAATAATTATCGTTTTTCGATGTGCAAAAGTATGGCGAATCTTTTTCTTGAGCAAATAAAAACATAAATTAATTATCGAAAAACAATAAGATATACTCGAAATGGTAGAAATTGTAACGTTAGTGTGACAAAAGTGGGGGAAATAATTCAGCAACAATATTATCACAATACTGTAATCGACGTGTAATCGCCTTGTAACATATTCACGCTACCTTTGCGGCGTAAAAAGCTTCTCCAGGCGGGTTTATAGAGTGGCTAAATCAGAAACAACAAATCTATTAATATAAATATGTGTAAGAAAACTTTTTTAATTTTGGTATCGTGTTTGGCTGTTACGATGACGCAGGCACAGGAGTACAAACCTTCGATTCACGGCACTATCCGTGGCAAGTACGAACGGCAGTTCTCATCATCAGACAATCATGACGAGGATGCTGCATCGACCGATGCACAGCGGTTTGAGGTCAGAAATGCACGTATATCGGTGGATGGAAATCTGAATGAGCGAGTAAGTTATAAGGCAGAGATTGACCTGTGTGACGAAGGTGCAATCAAGATGCTCGATGCTTATGGACGTGTGAAACTCACGCCACGGTGGGAGGTACAGATCGGTCAGTATCGTGTGCCTTTTACCATCGATGCTCATCGCTCACCGCATCAACAGTATTTTGCCAATCGTTCATTCATTGCCAAGCAGGTCGGATCGATACGCGATGTAGGTCTTTCTGCCACATACACCTTGCCTCGTAATGAAGCTGGGTGGGGTAGCGTGCTGCAGGGTGGTCTCTTCAATGGTTCAGGCCTGACGGGACAGAAGGATTACTGGACGTCGTCCATCAACTTCTCGCTCAAGGAGCAACTGCTGATGCCCCAGGGTTGGCTGCTTGAAGCCTCGATGCAGAAGGTGCGTCCTGATGGCGTGACCATCATGATGTATGACGGAGCCTTGCAATGGCACAACCACCGTTGGATCTGTGAGGCGGAATACGTCTATAAGAACTATGCACATGGTGCCTTCGATGGCGTCAATGCCCTGGATGCGTTTGTCTGCTATGACTATTGGCTCAATGACCGACCGGCTGCCGACAAGCTGTTGCAGAAAATTTCCTATCTGGCTCGTTTTGACTATATGGGCGACAATTCCGATGGCTTCCATTACCTGGATGGCAGCAAATCGTCAGCTCCCGAGGCTGCCCTCCGCATCAACGACTCTGCCCGCAAGCGTCTTACTGCAGGCGTCACCTTCAGTTTCGGACAGAAAGCCTTCACAGCCGATCTTCGCCTCAATTACGAGAAGTATCTCTATGACGAGGGCGCCAAGATCAAGACCTCGGAGCACGATAAGGTGGTGGCAGAATTGATGGTGAGGTTTTAACCGCCCATCCCCGACCAATGCAATATTTCCGCAACATTATTATCATAAAACTGTAATCGGTGTGTAATCGCCTTGTAATATATTCACACTATCTTTGCGGCGTCAAAAAAGCACAATTCTTTAGTTACTATGAATACATTTATGCAAAATTTATTCCGCAAGATGGCGGAGAACATCACAGGCTTCTGGGTGGTCGAGGAGCCAGAGAAGGAGGTACGAAAAAACTATCCAGATTTTCCGGTTTCACCCTTCGGTCCAATTCGCTTGATAAGCAAAGAAACGATCACGGACCTCGTGAACACCAATAACGACGCTCTGCACGAGCATCGTAACAAATAACAATTAACAATAAGAAAAATAGTCAGAATCACCCCGTGAAAATAACTGAAAAGAACTATATTGAACGAGACATTTCGTGGATGGCATTCAACCATCGTGTGCTCGAACAGGCTCAACGCGAAGAGGTGCCATTGCTGGAACGTCTGAACTTCCTGGGCATCTATTCGAACAACCTGGACGAGTTCTTCCGTGTGCGTGTTGCAACGCTCAACCGCATCGTGGAGTATGCAGACAAAGCTAACAAAAGCATGCGCGAGAAGAGCGAGAAGACACTCAAGGTTATCAGTAAACTGAATGGAAAGTATGTCAAGGAGTTTGCCGAGACCATGCGAAATGTCCGCGAGGCATTGCTTAAAGAGAACATTCACCTGCTCAATGAAAAGGAACTGAATGACGAACAGCAAGAATTTGTGCGGCAATATTGCCTGCAGCAGTTGGCTGGAAACATTTCGCCCGTCTGGCTCTCGGCAGTCAAGAAACTAGACCTCTCGGCTGACGACACGATACATCTGGTAGTAAGACTGCAGAAGTGGAGCGATGACAAGAAGAAACCCGCTAAAGACTTCGCATTGATAGAGTTGCCTGTAGGACGATATGGAAGATTCGTTCAGCTTCCATCGGTGGAAGAGGAGGATTTTGATGCCGAGGGCATCGAACATAAGAACATGCATCATTACATCATGTACCTCGATGACGTGATCCGTTGCGCTTTGCCTTACATGTTCCCCGGTTCAGACTTCAATCACTTCGAGGCATGGTCATTCAAGTTCACCAAGGATGCCGAGATGGAAATTGAATCGGACATCCGTGGCGGTATGCTGCAGAAAATTGCGAAGGGCGTGAAGAGTCGTAAAAACGGATTGCCAGTACGCATGATTTATGATGAACAGATGCCGAAGGAGGTGCTGAAACGTCTGATGGAACATCTCGACCTCTCGTCGCTCGACACAATGCTATCTGCTGGAAGATATCAGAACCATAAGGACTTAATGAAGTTTCCTGATTGTGGACGTAAGGATCTGAAATATCCTAAATGGCAGGCACTGAATCCCGAATGGGTGCAGGATGTGGCTGGTCAGCAAGGATCGTTGCTCAACAAAATACGTGAGTGCGACCGCTTCATCCATGTGCCTTATCATTCGTTTGATGCCTATGTCAATCTTCTTCGTGAAGCCGCTGTTAATCCCGAGGTGAAAGGGATCAAGACCACCTTGTACCGTCTGGCAAAGGATTCAAAAGTCATCGGTGCCTTGATAGCGGCTGCACGCAATGGCAAGAAGGTGACGGTGGTCATTGAGCTGCTGGCACGCTTCGATGAGGTGTCGAACATCGATTGGAGCAAGAAGATGGCCGATGCAGGTATCAATGTCATCACAGGGGTGGAAGGTTTGAAGATCCATTCGAAGATTACGCTCATCACGGCAAAGAGTGGCGATGTGGCAGTCGTTTCGACCGGAAACTTCCACGAAGGTAATGCGCGTGCTTACACGGATCTGATGCAACTTACTGCACGTAAGCCGATTGTCAGCGATGTAGCACGAGTATTCGAGTTCATTGAGCATCCGTATCTGCCTGTCCGCTTCAAGGAACTGCTGGTTTCGCCAAATGATATGAAACGCCAGTTGCTGGCATTGATCAATCAGGAGATTAAGAATCATAACTTGGGATTGCCTGCTTGCATCCTTGCCAAACTCAATCATGTGACCGATGAAACCATCGTTAAGAAGATCTATGAGGCGGCGGCTTCGGGTGTGAAGGTACAGCTGTTGGTTCGCGGAAATTGCTCATTGGTTCCCGACCTGCCAGAGTTGGCAGGGAATCTGCGCGTCAATGCTATTATCGACCGCTACCTGGAGCACTCTCGCATCCTTGTCTTTGCCAATGGCGCAGATCTGGAGCATCCAGAGGTGATTGAGGAAGATGGCTCCCACCGCAATTATAAAGTCTTTATCGGTTCGGCCGACTGGATGCCTCGCAATCTGGATCATCGCATCGAAGTGTATGCTCCGGTGTATGATGCAGAGCTGAAACGCGA
Source organism: Bacteroidales bacterium (assembly GCA_045617885.1). GTDB lineage: Bacteria > Bacteroidota > Bacteroidia > Bacteroidales > UBA3663 > Liminaster. Next base: position 5,110 of record JAZLJN010000022.1, read on the forward strand.
GGCGAAGCTGATTGTGGAGTATGGACTTCAGGATAAGAAGAGTGAATTCCGTAGCCAAGAGGCACTCTATGAGCACTATAATAAGAAAACAGAATGATTCTTCGAAGCATTGAATTATCGAATCATCGATTTTTCGAGATATCGAATCCTCGAAATGTCGAAATATCGAGATGTCGATTACTCGAAGTCTCGAAAAAATAATTTAAAAAAACAAAACTATGATTCCTCAATACATCCCCGATTCCTTCAATCTCGCCGCCATCGACATCGGTTCGAATGCCGCTCGGCTGCTCATCAAGAGCGTAACTAAGCAGGAGGATGGCACGCTGCAGTTCCAGAAGCAGCAGTTCGTGCGTTTCCCATTGCGTTTGGGCCTTGACGTCTTCACGCAAGGCAAGATCAGCAAGGAACGTGAAGTGCAATTCATTCGTATGATCAAGGCCTTCCGTCAGCTAATGATAATATATAATGTGGTGGATTTCCGCGCCTGTGCCACCTCGGCATTGCGCGATGCGAAGAATGGTCAGAAAATCATCAAACGTATCAAGCATCTGACTGGCATTAACATCGAGATCATCAGCGGAGAGGAGGAAGCTCGTACCATATATGATAATCACATCGAGAAGCTGCTTGTGTCATCGGCTAGTGCAGAGGACGGTGGCAAGTCTTATCTCTACGTGGATGTTGGCGGTGGTTCGACGGAGGTGAGCTTTATCACAGGTGGAGAGTTGAAAGCCAGCCAAAGCTTTAATATCGGTACTTTACGTTTGTTGAGTGGCACAGTAAGCTTGGATTCTATCAATGATATGTGCGATCAAATCTGTGCAATGATTGCCGGACAAACCGAGGTGGAGATTATCGGATCGGGAGGCAATATCAATAAGCTCTACCGTCTTGTCCCGAAGAAGGCAAAGCTCAAGGATCGCATTTCCTTGCCGCAACTTGTTAAGCTCTTCGGTCAGCTCTCATCGCTCACCGTCGAGGAGAGAATACGGGAGTTTGATCTGCGACCTGATCGTGCCGACGTCATCGTGCCAGCGGCGCAGATCTTCGTTGCCATTGCTCATGCCATCGGAGCCAATGCTATTCTTGTGCCGACTATTGGGTTGGCGGATGGAATAATAAGCAAACTGGCTAATGACAGTAATTTTTAATTTTTTTCGATGATTCGATAATCGAATTATCGAAAACTCGATTTTTCGTCAAATCCCCCAAAACATGGAAACTATTTATCTCTGTTTCGTCATCTTCCTCTTCGCCCTTGCCATCTTTGACCTGATGGTAGGCGTGAGCAATGATGCTGTAAATTTTCTTAATTCGGCAATCGGAGCCAAGGCGGCGCCATTCCGTACGGTCATCATCATTGCCGCCATCGGTGTGTTCTGTGGTGCAGCCATGAGCAACGGTATGATGGAGATTGCGCGTCACGGCATCTTCCGTCCTGAACAATTCCTGTTTGAAGACCTGATGTGGATCTTCCTTGGCGTGATGATTACCGACATCGTTTTGCTTGATATCTTCAATTCCCTTGGAATGCCAACGTCCACCACTGTCTCGATGGTCTTCGAGTTGCTGGGTGGTACTTTCATGCTGGCAATCGTTAAGCTCGCGGGCGACCCCACCGGCACGCTCGTTCTTGCCGACCTGGTCAATGGCGAGAAGGCACTTTCAGTCATCATCGGCATTTTTGTGAGTGTTGCTATCGCCTTCTCGTTTGGCGCACTGGTGCAGTACCTTACGCGTCTGCTCTTCAGCTTCAACTTCATGAAGAACCTGAAGTACAAGATAGGCATCTTCGGTGGCCTTTGTGCCACTGCCATCATCTACTTCATGCTTATCAAAGGCGTGAAAGACTTGACCTTTATGACTGCCGATGCAAAGGTATTTATCAAAGAAAATACCTGGCTGATTATCAGCGGATGCTTCATGGTATTTACAATCCTGATGCAGGTGATTTACATGATGAAAGTCAATGTGTTTAAGGTGATTGTCCTGATGGGAACCTTCGCCTTAGCCACCGCCTTTGCCGGCAATGACCTTGTCAACTTCATCGGTGTGCCCTTGGCCGGATTCTCATCATTCACCGACTGGCAAGCCGCAGGAGCTCCTGACCATGGTTTGCTGATGGATTCGCTCAACGGTCCAGCTTCTACGCCAACGTATTTCCTCATCATTGCAGGCGTGATCATGGTGTGGTCATTGGCCACGAGCAAGAAGGCGCAGAACGTGGTGAAGACCTCGGTCGATCTGAGCCGTCAGGATGAGGGTGACGAGATGTTCGGTTCCTCACACATGGCACGATGGATGGTGCGTAACTCTTCCACATTGGCAGAAACCATTGTCAATCATACCCCTAACGGCTTGAAGCGATGGATCAACTCGCGTTTCGACCGCACCGATGTCGTATTACCTGAAGGTGCCGCTTTCGATATGGTACGTGCTTCGATTAACCTCGTGCTTGCTGGCCTGCTCGTTGCTTTGGGCACTTCGCTGAAACTGCCACTCTCAACTACCTACGTCACCTTCATGGTAGCCATGGGTACCTCGCTTGCTGACCGTGCATGGGGTCGTGAATCTGCAGTGTATCGTATCACTGGCGTGTTGTCGGTCATTGGTGGTTGGCTTATCACAGCAGGAGCGGCTTTCCTGACCTGCGCCTTGGTAGTAGCAGCTATGTATTATGGTGGTGTGATGGTTGCCATCGCGCTGGTTGTTGTGGCTGTGGCATTGCTCATCCGTAGCAATATCCAGTTCCGTCGCAAGCAGAACGAGGAGAAGGAGGCAGACCTCTGGCAACAGCTGATTCGCACAAAGAGCCGCGAGGAGGCATGGTCAGTGCTCTCAAAGCTTGTAGTAGAAAATCAGATTCGTTGCATTGACTTTGCAAAAGCCTCTTATTGCCACCTCACCGAAGGTTTTGCTCAAGAAAACCTGCGTCTGCTCCGCAAGGCATCGACAGAGATACGCAAGGCTAAACCATTGCACAAGATCAATCGCCGACGTGAGATGATTGGTCTACGCAAGATTGACCCGTCATTGGCTATTGAAAAGAATACCTGGTTCCACCTCGGAGAGAACTCGTGCATGCAGATGCATTATTGTCTGTCGCGCATGTGTGACCCGACACTCGAGCACGTTGATAATAATTTTGAACCGATCAGCCGTCAGTGCATAGAGGAATTCCGACCGATGCGCAACGAACTGGTTTTCCTGATCGACAAGACGCGCTCGCTACTCGAACACCGCCGTTTCCGCGATGCCGACGCCTTGCGTGCCGAGTGTGACCGCGTGAAGGAACAGTTCTCGCTCACCCGCAAACGCCTCATTGACCGTATGCAGGACGAGTCAGAGAGCCTTGGCGCAAACTATGTTTATCTTAACATCCTGCAGGAGAGTCAGGAGCTCATCTCCACCCTGCGTCATTTGTTGAGAGCGGCACGAAACTTCCAGACGGAGGTTAATATATGATTTGAAGCAAAGATACTTTTATTTTACGAAAGAATTGACTATTTGTTCTCACACTCGCGCTGAACGGGTGTGAGATTATTTATTGTACAACTTTTATTTCCTCGTTTTGTACAAATTTTGTCTGTTTTCTTGCATTATTGTCAAAAATGACTTATCTTTGCGTCGAAATTATTAATCTTTCTAAAGCAAAAAACTATGGATGCTACTACAATTACCAAGCTGATGGCTCTTCTGGAGCAGTTCCCTGACCTGAAAACCAAGTTGACTTCACTTACTAATATGGATGAGGGCGTGGCTCTGCTCAAGAGCAAAGGTCTTGAGATTGCAAAGGTCGAACTGCAGGAATTCATCGCCAAAAAGCTGGCTGGTAATGCTGCAGCAGATGTATTGGGCAAGCTGGCGGGCAATGGTGGCGCTGGCGATATGCTCAAGGGCATCTTTGGCAAATAATAACCATCAACTGTAGCTAATGCATTTTGTAAAAGTACTATACATTATTGTATTATTTTTTTCTCTCTTTTCTCCTCGGTATTTGTGGGCACAGGATGCATCAGATGTCGAGGAGCAGGAGCTTGTCGCCCAAGAAGAGGTGAAACCGGTCCTGACCAAGGCATTAAAGGACTCAATCGCTGAACGCACGAAGCTGGCAAAGCGGTTGAGTTCAGACTCGCGTAACCCAGACTTTAAGACGGCTCGCAAGCACGTACAGCGACTGCTTTATCTGGCTGATTCTCTCCAGTGTCCGATGGCAATCCATCTGGTCACTGCGGGTGATGTGGAGGATTTCGCTTTCAATTATGAGCGCAACAAGCCAGCTTTGGGCAAGAAAATTGATGAGAAGGAGTGTCTGGCGGCTGCCAAGCGCTGCTACCTCTACTATCGTAATGCCTATAATCTGTACAAAGAATCACCTGTGGAGTATGGCAAGGAGATGCGCAAGCAGTCGCGGCGTATCCAGCCGATTGCCATGCAGTATTACCTCTTGACCAAGGGCTTCTTGGTCAATGCCAGTCAGAGTTATGCAAAGAATGACCTCGAGACCACGCTGGAGGAGTTCAAGATTTCGTACGAAGGCAGTACCAAGCCTTTCCTGCTTGAACAGTATGAACTGGATCGGAAGCGTGCGGCTGATTTTGAGATCTATCTGGCAGACAGCACAAAGAACAGGACACTCTACAACTGCGGCACAGTGGCAATGACCCTGAAGCGTTATGATGAAGCTCTGTCATACTTCGAGACACTCAAGCAGCATGGATATGAATATGACAAAGTATTCAAGAACACGCTCTCCATCTACCACGCGCAGAATGATACAGCCAGAATGATGAGCGAACTGGAGGCCGCCATCCAGCTGATGCCAACCAACACATGGTTCAAGAAGAACCAGCTGCAAATGCTCATTGACCGCCAGGATTGGGACAAAGCGCACATGCTGGCGGCAGAGATTACGGCTCTTGACTCACTGGACGCACAGGTTATGTGCATGCAGGGCCAGCTCTATGAACATCTGGGATATACTTACCAGGCGCTCGATATCTATGAGCGCTCCTATTCCGTTGACTCAACCCAAGCAAATGTATGTTCATTCATCGGGCGTATCTATTACAATCGTGCCGTCAATCAGAAGGAACAGCTTTTCAACCAGCGTAAGACGTCGCTCACTGAAGCGCGTCTCACACCGCTCTATGATCAGGCGCAACCCTGGTATGAACGTGCCTTTGCACTCGACCTCGACCGCCGAGACCAAACCATCGCTCTCGCTCTGCGCGAGATGCTCTATTTCCGTTTTACTAAACTTGACTGTCCAAACTCCACTGAACTCATTGCACAGTATAATGAGGTGAGCCGAGCATACGGCATGACGGAGTTCGGACAATAATCAAGGTTGCATTCTTCTTGCAGAGGAATATGATGCCAGATATGTGTTATTGCCTGTGTAAAGATCCATTGACAAGAATACGCATCCGCTGTGTATTCATTCTTCTCTTGTATACTCTTTCGTTATCTTCCCTTCATGCTCAATACTCTGACCATCGTAACCGGCATGTAGATTCCTTGGAGCAGGTGCTGGTTGACCGGCATCTGGAGGGGGAGCAACTGTTTTTGGTTTATGACGGACTGATGAACGGCTACCTGCAGACGGATGGCGACAAATCATCTCTCTATGCGATGAAAGGTATTGAGGTGGCTGAAAAGCATAAACTGTATAGAGGGTTGTGCCACTCTTGGCGTGTGCTTGGACTCAATGCTTACGGGCGATGTGATTATGACTCGGCTCAACATTGCTTTGATAAGGCTTTACAGGTGGCCGAAAGGATGAGGGGCGACAAGCGATATACAGATGAAAATGTAGATGATGCACTTTCGTCGCTTTACGGCACACTGGGTAATCTCTATAATATGCAGGGCAAGCTGCATCTGGCACTTGATTATTATCAGAAAGCACTGCCTATCTTCAGACGTAACGGATGGAAGGAGAGCGAATGCATATTATATTATAATGTAGGAGAACTGTACCTTGAACTCAGCAATTTTGATGCTGCCGAGGAGAATTATCAGAAAGCCTTGAATGTAGGGCTTCAGACGGGTGATTCGCTGATGATATGTGGACCCTGCTCTGGATTAGCCATGACCGCACTGAATGCCGGCCACTATGAGACAGCTCTTAACTATGCGCTGCGGAGCATCGAATACTATAAAGCCCATCCAGAGGAGGAATTGGAGGGTTTGTTGGACGGTTATGTGCTGCTGTCAAGGATCTATCATCTTGGCTACAATGACCTGCCTACCGCGCAGCAATATATCGCAGAGGCACTGAAGCTGGCAGAGATAGCAGATGCTCCAAGTAACGAGAGCGATGCTTTTGCCCAGCAGGCCTCTCTCTGTCTGGCTCGTAAAGAATGGACTAAGGCTATAGAGTGGAGTAGGAGAGCGCTGGCAGCCAATGACCAGGATCCGCAGCATAATATTGGTGTCTTTAAGACCTTGGCAGAGGCTTACGCCGCCACGGGTAATGCAGCTGAAACGCAGCACTATATCAATAGTCTCTATGACATCATGGAAGAGCAGTCAACGACGAAGTATCAGTCTGCCCTGTCAGAGATGGAGGTGCGTTACCAGACTCTTGAGAAGGAGGCACAGCTGCGGGACCTTGAGCAGCGCCACCGTGTATCACAACTGCAGAACTGGCTCTATCTCTTCCTGATTGCAGTGCTCATCATTGCCGTACTGGTCATTATTCAAGTGAGCAGGCAGCGCAGACGCATCAGTAATATGCAGTCACGTATGCAGGGAGAGGCAGATGAACGTACCCGACTTGGACGCGATTTGCATGACCGCCTTGGCGGCATACTGACCTCTATCCGTCTGCAGACAAACGAAGAACAGATACAGGAACTTTCACGTCAGGCTACAGAAGAGATGCGTCGCGTGGCTCATCACCTTTTGCCAGCCTCGCTCAAACAGTATGGACTGGCTACTGCCTTGCGTGACTTCTGCAGGGTGAATCCGATTGTGAGTTTTTCGCATCATGGACAGGATCTGCGTCTGCCTGAACAGCAGGAGCTGATGCTCTATTGCGCTACACATGAACTGGTGAATAATGCATTGAAGCACTCACAAGCCACACACATCATCGTACAACTGATGATAGATGAAGAATATGCCGCTGTCATCGTGGCAGATGATGGTAAGGGATTTGCTCCAGAAACGGAATCGAAAAGCATGGGATTGTGCAATATCCGAGAGCGCGTGGAACTGCAACAGGGAAGAATGTCTATCAGCAGTTCTTCTTCCGGAACAGAGATAAACATAGAGATTCCCAGATAGTTGCTATCCCCCAAATGGGGGTATTTATGATTGAAACGATGGTTATGCAGAAAAAACTCGTTATCTTTGCTTCCAATATGATAAAGATAGCGATTTCAGACGACCATAAAGTCATCACTCAGAGTCTTGATACCATGCTCTCACAGAGCGGTGGTTTCGAGGTGTTAGCCCATGCCGCCACCATTGCAGAATGTGAGGCGATGCTCGAACAAAACAGCGATATTGACGTCCTCATACTTGATGTGGGAATGCCGGACGGCAACAGTCTTGATTATGTAGAGACTTGGAAGGACCGCTATCCGGACGTCCGTATCCTTGTGCTCTCTACCTATGCCGAAGCTGCTGTCATTAACCGTGCCCTTTCGTGTGGTGCTGACGGATATGTGCTGAAGACCAGCGGAAAGGAGGAATTGCTTGACGGCATCGCGTCTGTAATGAAAGGAGAGCAGTACATCTGCCCAGAAGTGGTAGAAATCCTGAAGTTACATCCTATGCTCGATGTAGTAGAGCTTACTCCACGCGAAAGGGAGGTACTGAAACTCATTGTTGAGGGTTACAGCATCAAGATGATTGCCGACCGGCTCTGCCTGGGTTTCGAGACCGTACACTCGTATTATAAGTATCTGAAACTGAAACTTGGTGTACCGAATACTGCAGCGCTGGTACGTGTGGCAATGGAGCAGAGGTTAGTATAATTAAAAAGGGATGGTTCAAAGCCATCCCTTTTTAATTATTCAAGATTATTTTGCTGGTTTTTTCTTTCCTACCAGTTTCCATGTCTTGGGATCATAGAGATCAGCATCGTCGTCCTCATAACTGATGTAGCCAGCCACATAGCGCATATCGTCACTGCTGTAATTCTCTACGCTGAGGTATTTCAGAGGGACTAGTACAGTGTTATTATTGTCCACCACGCCCCATTTCTTTTCCTTGTTCCTAACCGTCCAGTAGGTTTTATTGCCATGGATCTCTGGCTTTGGCATCACTTATCATTACCAGTCCCTTTCCCATGTTTTTCACATGACAGTAAGACCGCCCGCCTGCTACATATTTGTACAGTTCCTTTAGCAGGGCTTCCGGATTCTCTGGCATCTTTAGATCAGCATCTGAATATAATTCGGTATTGGAAACCGACTTCATATTCTCCACCACATCTGACAATCCTTTCTTTACCTCTGCACGCATCTCTTTGTTATGTGCCTTGTACTTGGCGAATTCCTCGGCAGTAATATCATCTCCTGTGCGTATAGGGATGATGCAAGAAGAGCAAAAAGAGTAAAGATAAAGGATTTCAGTTGTTGCATAAGTACGATTCTTTTAATCAAAGTGTGTTCTCAGCGTTACGACCTTCAGGTTCATCATCTGTATCATCTCCCTTTATCCACTTACAATCTTTTCGTATCCAAGTCTCCCATCTGTTAAGAGGATGATTGCCTGGCACTACCTCGCGATAGAGCATGATGACAGGGTTGCCGTCGATTGAATCATTCTTCATCTGGGTATAGTTCAGCGGAGTCTCTGGCTTACCCGTTTTGATATTCCAGATACCACCTTTGGCAGAGCGGGATTCACGCAAGTCAAAACCGAACACATAGGTGCTGTCAATCTTTGCCGTGATGGTCAGGTCCTTGATGTCCTGGGCATGCGTAGAACCACAAAGTGTGAGCATTAATGCAGGAAGACAATATTTCAGATAGTTCATAAACCATTTTTTCTTTTTGACAATTAAGAATCCTTATCAGTTGACAGCCTCTGTGATATACAACTTCCTACTCATCTTCTTACCATTGTGCTCCTCTACAATGATATAGAGACCTGGTTTGGTAAATCCAGAAACCCTCTGACCTGTGGCGTCAAAGATAATGGTTCCAGCTGAATCGGTGTTGATAGAATCCAGATTATCTGTGATGTACTGTGTCCAGCACAGCTGTCTGCCGGTTCTGCCCAGGAAGCCCTCCAGGTCAGTGATGCCTGCCGTCTGCACGGTGAGAACGAAGTAACCATTGCGCTGAGTCAGCGAATCAAGATTCAGACGATAAGTGAACTGATCATCTGTACCGCTGATTTCGATGCTGCGGACATCAAGCTGCTGACCCTGGCATTCAAGCTGTACGTCATCCGTAGTGAATGTAGCAGGAACAATCTCCTTATTGAAGGTAACCGTTGCTATCCGCAGTGGCTCATAGAGAACCTCAGAATCCAGTTGAGTGAATCCGATCACTTCAAGCCAAGAACTTGGAGCAGGGGAGAAGGTCAGCAGATACTCCTGTGGCTCATTGCCGTCAAAGAGCTCGGCAAAGTGGAGCAGATTCTCATAATAAGGAGCCATGGCGTCACGCAAGGTGCGATCAGTCTGCCAGAAATTCCGCAGAGGAATAATCAAACCATCCTTCAGTCGGACGATGCTTTCCAGCTTCTGATTACCATCGGTTGGATCTTCAATTTGTCCGTAGTTCCAGCCCACAACGGTAGGAGTGAGGGTCAGCAGATACTGTCGGTTCTCTTCGTCCTCCATATTGACGATGGAAGCTGTACCCATGGCATGGATGGCTGCCTTATCGCCATTGCTGAGATAGAGTTCGTCTGGCGTATCAAAACTATCCACAACGTCATTGCAGAGCCAGCCAGTCAGTAGGTCTTCCTCCGCCTTGTTGTTATCCTCTGGGATTCGGATACTGCGGATCATCTCATGGATGGTGATGTCGCCCAGCAGAGAGAGGCTCTTGTCTCCGTAGCTGCTAACATGTGTAGCCTCTACCTTATAATCTACAAAGTGACCCAGCAGTGAACTCTCGAACATCCATTGAGCATAGGCAGTGCCGCCCGCAGCAATGGTTCCGAAATCAGTAGTTACGTCGCCGCCCATTGCCAAGGCATCCTCATGACCGTTGAGCAGAGAGCGGACAATCTCAAAGTTGACAAGCAATCCCTTCTTGTTATCTACGATCTCCGGCTGTTCAGTAGTCATGAATACGTTCTGGGCATCGCCATGGCCTACATTCTGGATCAGCAGGGCAAACTCTGTCTCCTGAACTGGCTCCACGATATCCTCAGTATCGGGATCATCGCCCAGACAGTCTCGCTGCATGAAGTAAGTGAGGTCAAGCAATGGAGTAGGACGTACAGTGAGCGTCACAGGGAAGAGCTCACGCGTAACGGTCAGACCGTTAGTCGGATCAGTGTAGCTCAGCGTACCGCCGAAGCTGTAGCGGATAGGATGGTCTGGGGCTGCCTCCTGCTTAGGAATAAAGAGGATGGTAGCAATACCCTTCGATTCGCCATCAAGTGTCCATCCGCTCTCGAAACTGAGGTCACCCTCGAAGCCCTGCAGGCTTTCAGGAGTCATCAAGAACTGATCAATAGTGGCTACTTCACCGGTCTCACGGTTGATGAGCTGCAGGTCAAGCTTTACGTCGGTCATTGACATGCTTGTACCGTTATTGATGGTCAGCGTACCACGGAATGCCTGACGGGTCATTACAAGCGTCTGGCGGAACTCCACTGTCACATGGGCGCATACATTACCAGAGGCTTTTTCCATTGTCTCCTTCAGCGTCTCTAAGGCTTTGACTGCCAGATCAGCTGCCGTCTCATAACCATAGCCATGAGTACGGTTTTCACTTTCGACAATAGTCTGCATGCACTGTTCAATCAGTGACTGACGTACTTCGTCCTGACAAAGTTCATCATAGTACTTGATAAAATCCTGGCGATGCTTGAAAGGAATCAGGCAACTGTCAGGCAGCATTTCCAATGCATCCCATTCTGATTGTGGCGTATTCTGCAGATAGTTGAAACAGTCCCCTATCTCAGCAAAAGTACTCCTCTTATAGAATGAACGATTACCGAAGAAAAGTCCGATCAGGTTGAGATATGCCTCCCATTCACAGAGCATAGGGTCAAAGCGCTGCTCGAAGTCGGCAATATATGAGATCTGGCTCCACTGATTGTCAAGGTATGACTTGTGATGAAGCAGAGGATTATGCTCCGTAGCAGATGCACTGAACTGAGGACTGAAGGCTGGTTTATTCCACCACTGGAATCCAGAATCCGGCTTGTCTCCATCATCATCGTCATCGTCGTCGTCATCATCATCATCGTCATCATCATCATCGTCAAATTCTTTCGGACATGGCTTATGTAAGTCTCTCCAGCAGAGATAAAGATCGAGGGCCTTACCAGCAGTACCTAAGCCTGGAATCTTCTTGCCTGCAGCCTCAGCGGCCACTCCGATGCATGTTCCTGCGGCACCGAGACAGTTCAGCCAGTCAATGCTTCCTTCTTTGTAGCTCTTATAACAATCGCCGACTCCCTTAACGCATTTAAGAATGTCCGGAATGTCCAAAAGGCTGAAAGCGCAATTAAAGACGGCCTCTGCCTTCTTGTTGAAACAACTGTCGCAGAGATTGATGATGCTACCAACAGCCTCACCTCCATTGTCAGTACCTCCTATCCAGCCACTGCCACCATCACCTCCGGAAGGTGATCCGCCAATGCTGATGCCATCGAGAGGACAGGTGCCAGCCGTACGCTGACCACATCCGCTTCCTCCACTGTGCGTCTCACCTCCACATGGCCATTCATATTCGCATGAATGGGCGATGTTGCAACTGCCGCCTCCGCCTTCGGCTTTGGCACGCATTGCCTGACGTTCACTGGCATACCGGCGGGTCACACGGACAGGATAAGTCACTGCCTGATGTGCTGGCAGATCAAATGGCTGACCATCGTAGCCTATTGTTTCGAATTTGAAGTCTTCATGACTATCGCAGAGATGGACCTTCACATTATTTGCCGTAATGAGACCCTTGTTGGTCAATGTCATATAGAAAGTGTTGGTCTGTCCCACCCGCATGGTATCGGCGCCAAACTCTTCTGGCATTGTCATAATCACAACCGGAGCTGGTACATCAGCCTCATATTCTACCGTTGTAGTGATGCGGTATTCGTCTTCAATGGCAGTCTCCTGCACATCCCAGCTGATAGAGATGGTCTCAATCTGCATGTTCAGTGTGTAGAAGTTGTCAGCACCTGGATTTACCAGAACAGTCTGTCGTAGGGTATTGTGCTTCTCTTTGCTGACGCGAACATCATAATAACCTTCGCGCAAGGTCAGAACCGAGAGTCCATGTTCATCAGAGGCATCATCAGCCACCAGCGCACCGGTATTGATGTCCAGAATCTCAATGCGCGCACCCTCAACGTGAGGAGCCTCTGCTGTATAGTAGGTATATTCGTCACAGATGTCGAGTGTCAGTTGTCCGTTGACATCTGAAACAGGTGTAATGCTGTAACCAAGAGCTACACTCTCGCCACTCTCCGGATTGATACCGATCTGACCCGATACGGACACATTGATCTGCATATCATCCGTTGGCTTCAGGTTGAGCACGACGTAAGCGGTATCATTCGTCGCCAACGATGGGATTTCTGTCGGGGTAGCACTCTTCATCCACTTTGGCAGAGAGAGATGGATGGTTCCGGTCTCATGACTACCCTCATTAACTATATAAAAATAGTACGGGCGCGTATGACCACGCGTCATTGTTGTCTCAATGTATGGAACGCTCAGCTTCAGTTTAGCCTCTGGCAGACGGCAGTAGTAATAGAGCGTTGTAATGAAGTGGGCTCCTTCAGCTGAAGTGACCTCGAACTTGACGGGTTGCCACTGATTGCCTTCGGTAGGAGTTGTAGAAAGTATCTCAAATGGAATGGCAGCCGATTCGCCCGCAGCGACAAATGCCACCTCGCCGAAGGTAATCTGGCAGTCAGCAGGTTTGGAGAGTACGTTGACCTTGACTCCCGTTACATCCAGTACGCCTGGATTATGGATCATCAGATTACTCTGAAGTGGGATGCCAGCTTCAAGATTGTAGGCAAAGTAAGAGATGTCATCACGCTGCAATCCATAGATATTGAACTCACAGGTATATTCATGGCTGTTGATGCCAGGGAAACTGGCGCCAGCTTGGAAGTGTCCCACCTGACCCTCATTTGGAATGAAGCGGTAACTGAAGTCACCATTCGCATCAGCATTCGCTGTAAGCGTGAAGCGCCCATCATTATAGACAAAGATTTCAACTTCACGATAGGCTACATCTGCACCTGTCAAATGTCCGCTGAAATATACGGTATCGCCTTGCTGATAAGTCTGCTTATCGGTATGTAGCGTTGCTGTAAATGGTGCATGCACAGTCAGGAACTCATAATCTGAATAATTGTTTTCATGGAAAAGTTCCTGTACGCTATGGGTGTCATTCACCACAGCTTGTACACGCCATTCGCCCAACATGTAAGTGACAGGCAAAGAGTGAGTCAAGGTAAGCGATTCTCCTGGTTCGATCTCCTCCTGTGTATAGAAGGTCGTTAAAGTATGACCATAATTAATATAATAGGTAATGTCAGTATGAGCAGGGAGCGCAGCCATTCCTCTGTTCTCTATGGTAACGCTTGCATCAACCGTACTGCCTGCCTCAATGTCATGATCAGCCAGGCTGAACGCAACGGCAGCGGCATCCGGCAGGAATTGCTGGACTGTACCAGAATATCCGATGACAATACTGAAGGTCTGGGATTCACCGGCAGCAAGGGTGCGGTTCTTCCAGCACCAACCAATTCCCACATCGTACTTTTCCCCCTCTACATAATAATAATCGTATGGATTGCCATCCTCATCATATTGAATCTCTGCATAGTCTCCTGCTATGCGTTCGTTTTCGTAGTTGATAGTCCAGCCACCAAACCAGTAGTCATCTACCTGTGTGCTTCCCGGTACATCCCACTGGTACAGGATGCTGAGTCCCTGGTTCGTTCCCTCACTGCCACGCAGCTCCATGCCAGTGGCGTTGCCGGCAGCATCGCGCAGGGTATAAAGGCAAGAGGTTCCGTAATTTTCTCCCAATCCAGAGTTGGCGTAGGTACCGAACGAGAAGGTATGTGCCTGGTCAGAAGTATTCTTGATCGAATAGGTCACCAGGATCTTACCATCCGTATGTTCTGTGATGGCAATATCGTCAATATACAATCCCGACCGGCCGTTGATTCTTCCAAGTTCCTCTTTATAATAGTTAATCCATTCTTCATCCGGCTCATCGGCATTCTGAAGCTCGGCAATGTATTGTTCCAGTTCTTCGCGGCGAATCTGGCCATAATAATCAAAGAGAACAGCCTCCTCTTCGTCCACTTTCAGCGAGGTGATGTAGCCTCGCCATGCCGTGCTGTAATACATTGAATACTGGTGAAGCAGAAGATCATAAGCACCTCCTTCGCGCGAAGCAAAGAAGTCAGTTGTGCCTACTTGATGAAACTCTTCAGGCACAGAGCCTTCAGGAAAGATACCCTGAGTACGAGAAGGACCCGGTTTTGGCGGTGCCTGTTTGCTTTGCGCAAAAACCGAACCTGACAAGGTAGTCAGAATGGCTAGAGTGGTTAGTAGTCGTTTCATAACTTTATGGTATTATAATGATTAAGCGCTATATTTGCGTAACAATAATATTGTGTGGTAGGAAGAGCAATAAAATCTGTGTGGTAACATCTGTCGAAGATATGTGCCTCAATATCGGCTGTATCACCCCTCCCCTTGCCAGGAAAATTCACTCCGCGATTATAGGCTGTGGCTATCCAGAGTACACGATGTTCTTCACTCATCAATGCCAGGTCAGGGAAATCTATCTGCAGCAGACGGATGAACATGGAAAGATAGACGCACTGCCATACGGTATCCGTGATCCGGGCAGCTCTTACCTGACGGGCCTGACGGGTATCAGAAGTGTCAAACCAGGCTTCATACTGTTCAGGCAATTCTGTTTGCTGCATCCATCGCCGCTCTACCGCCTCAACGAAAGAGGGCTTCATCTGGAATCTGCCCACTGAATAGTCTGCCCCCTTGTTGCCAAGAAGCACATACGATCCTGACACTACCGCTGATTCGGCATAATCCTGTATATAACTATAGCGAACCAACTCCGGGAAGACTACAGATTCCGCTAAGGCTGCATCTACACCGAAAGCCTGGAATATCTCTGACCAAACCTCACGCTGCCCCTGAATGTATGTCTTGGCTTCATCCATAGAAATGTCATTGCCCGCCATCAGTCGGACGGGCAATAACGATATCATGATGATTATGTAATAAAAGTAACGGATAACCTATCAGATTTTATAGATATGCTTCAAAACATTCAGCTTACCCTCTGTATATTCGAGCGAATACCAGGTAATAAGGTGTTCCTCTGCCTGGAGTGACTGCATGTCATAAGAATTGATGATCTCACCTTCTGGCAACTGCAGGAAACCGCCATTGGCATTGTAGTACGCCTTACGCTTACCGTCAGTTGAGGTCCAGGTCTGACTCTTCTGCTGTTGTGACTTGGCAATAGGAGTCTTTATATCCTTATTGAAGTCATTCTCAGTTACCTGCTTTCTCTCACCTTTTACCAGCTGATAAACCTTACCATTGACTCTGTTCTTCACATAGATCTTGAATCCCATCTCGTCACTGGCACCTACATAATTCTCTGGATAATAGAATTCCTCGTCATCCTCCAGCTTATAGGTCATGCATACAGTGGTGCATACCAGTGAAGGATAAGCCTCGCCTATAGTGGTGTATGCATCATTCAGCATGTCAGCGGCCTGGATTACGGCATTGAGAGGTGAACGGTTCACGGCACAAGCTGGAATAATCTCATCCTTGACTGCCTGTTGCTGAACCCTGATAAAGTTTGGCATCTGCTTCTTTACTTTATCCATCCGATACTGAATCTCTGCACGCAGTTTCTTGGCAGCATTCTGACGGAAATTGCTGATCAGGGCGCCTGCCTCGTTGTAGAGGGCATTATATTTCTCAGGATCGTCAGTAGCACAGATCTTCTTGCGCAAATCTTCTATCTTCTTGAAGTTTGCTTCAGATACAGATTTATTTAATAGTTCTGAGTCGAACTGTAATGCCTCTGCCATAGGAGCCTCCTGTTCGGCTAACCGGGCAAGCCCCATCTGGAGTTTCTGCATTTCAGCCGTAGCCGAAGCCATGTCAGCTGTCATCTGTCCTAGCTTGCCCAGGCCCATCATCTCCTCCATTGAACCAGCTCCGGTCATCTCCTTCTGAGCCTCCTTCATAGCTGTCTGCATGGCTGACTGCATCTTTTTCTGGAAAGCATTCTCTCGGGTTGTATAAGCTTTGCCATCCTTCTTGCGTGCAGCATTAGCGTAGTCCATTCCCTTCTGCATTTCAGGGCACATCTTCTCGCTGTCCGGATTGGCAATGCTGTATTTTGTCTGTGCCATATTGGCGCTATAGAATTCAGCCGCACTCATACCCGTCAGATACTTGATTTCGCCCTCATTTGCATTGTAGAACGGACGCATCTTCTCCATGGTTTTGAGTGTCATCTGCTGTGCTACTGCTTCGTTGCCACCCATGGCCTGCATGCGCTTCTCCATCTCTTCCACACGGGCATCCATATTTGCGGCATCACCCAGTTCGTATTTGTTACGCATGTTGGCCTCCATCTTTTGCTGCAGACGCTCACGCTCAGCCTCTGAGGTCTCCGGATCATCCAGCTTGTTCATTTCCTCAGGGGTAAGGCCAAAGAGTTTGCTCATACGCTCGTTGTATTTCTGGCGCCACTCCTCAATCCAAGCATCATCACAGGCTTCACCACCCACATTGAGTGCCTCAGCTCGCATGGTTACACGCTTGATGGCCTGATAGAACAGGATCTGTTCCTCTTCCGTAGGATTGGCTATCTGGTCAGCCGAAGGTACAGCTGGCAGTTCGTTGAGCAGTGACATCGGATCATTAGCTTTACTTGGAGCTACCGGAGCATCCCAGCTTACAGAGCTTGAGCGACGCTTTGCCA
Source organism: Bacteroidales bacterium (assembly GCA_045617885.1). GTDB lineage: Bacteria > Bacteroidota > Bacteroidia > Bacteroidales > UBA3663 > Liminaster. The sequence continues at coordinate 22,266 of JAZLJN010000022.1, forward strand.
CCACGTCAGTAGCGGTATTCTTGGTTTTTACCTCTGAGGAGACAGACGTTTCTGACTGACTGCCTGCTGAGAGATCAATGCCCGTTACTTCGCCCATCACACTACCCACTTTATCCTGTAGTCTCTCCTTTGCTTCATTGGCTTTCTGCATGGCTTTCTTCAGGAATCCCTGAGCATTAGCGTCAGCTGATGAACCTGCCAGCATGGCAAGCATGAGACCTATATATACGAAATGACGTTTCATAATTTATAAATTTTAAAGGTGTTACTTCTTAATAAATTCTACGCGACGATTCTGAGCACGGCCAGCCTCGGTCTTGTTGTCAGCCACTGGCTCATGGCTTCCCTTACCTACGGCGCGGAGGTTCCATTCATCTACACCGAGCTTCACGAGTGCAGCCACTACAGCCTCAGCACGTGACTGTGAGAGCGGATCGTTCACCTTGTCTGAACCCTGATTATCGCAGTGACCCTGTACCTCGAAACGGACAGATTTGTTCTTGAGCATGTAGTCAGCTACCTTCTGGATTTCCTCCATTGACTCAGGAAGAAGAGTAGCCTTACCGGTCTCAAAGTTGATGTTGTTGGTAACGAATTTACCAGTTTCAGCCATTGCCTTTGCTACAGCATCGGTAGTGTTCTGGTCGTAAAGAGCTACAGCACCTTGAGCGATGCGGAAGTTCTTGAACTGAGTGCCCTTCTTGTTCTGAATGCCATTGCCTAGATAGCGCGAAATAGACCAAAGAGTCATACAGTTGGCTGGTTTGGCGTTAGGAATGTTTGCAATGCGATAATCATTAACATAAACCTTCAGCGCGCGCTTATTGAACGAGAGAGCAAAATGATTCCAGGCATTTTTCTTCAGATTGTATGAAGCATTAACTTCTGAATTATTATCAGTCATAGCATTCTTGAAGAAAATGCGTGAAGTGCCTTGGAACTTAGGATCGTCTTCGCAAGAAAGACTTACACAGAATGCTTCTTCGCCTCCCTTTTCACCAGCACGACCGTAGAGATTGACTGAATTGCAGTCGTCCTGCTTAGAATAAACATACCAGTCGAATTCGATGGTATATTCCTCTGGCAGATAATTGTAGATTTCCTTCATCAATGGCTGTATCTGACTGTCCACATACTCATCCTGAGAGGTAGCAGGTGGTAAGCTGATCACGTTCTCGCCGCCGAGTTTGCTCACTTCGCAGTTACCCTCTATCAGATTCCACTTGCTTGGGAATTCGCCTACCTGCTCACCCTTGACATTATCTTCGAACAAGGTAACTGCTCCTGGCACAAAGTCACTCTTCTTCTGCTCACCTGCAGCCTCTGAGACATTGACGTCAGTTGAAGTCTCTGCTGGCTGCATATCCTCATCGTTGTGTTTGTTCTTTTTCCCCTTTTTCCCGCTAATGGCATCATCAACTTTCTCACGGGTCTTGTTTACCACCTTGTCTTCTACGGTACTCTTTGCTGCATCTACAGCACGCTCGCCTAATTGGCGGAGCCATCCTTGTGCATTTACGTCTGCATTGCAGCACATCATAGCCACAAGCGCTAAAAGAAATGTCTTTTTCATATTCAGTAATTTTTATTGGTTATTTCTAATGTGAGGTTATATATTCTTTTAATTTAAGTTAAGTACAAATAATAAATTGGTATTTTTCTACAAGGAATTTAGGGGAATGAAAGGAAAACCTTAACAGCTTGTATTTCTTTTAATTCCTTCAATTCCTTGTTCGATATAAACTCA
>JAZLJN010000023.1:0-10944 GCA_045617885.1 Bacteroidales bacterium
ATCTCAATCTGCCTTACCTTCTTGATTAATTCTGTTGTTTCCACGATCTAAAGAAGTTAAAGAGTTAAGAGTAAAAAAGGTAAAGAGTTTTTGTCGCGCGAAGAATTCTGATGCTACCAGTTCGTCCGACAAATTCTGATGCTGCCAGATCGTCCGACAGGCACTTTTTAACTCTTTCACTTTTTCACTTTCAGCAGTTGCAGGAAGCAACTGCTGAACAATCTGGTGCTCACGATTGCCGGCATAAAGGATGTAGCGGCTTTTGGCATTGAGTTTGTGCCCTTTGTATTCCCAGCCCTCTACATTCATATCTACTACCGTGCGTACCGGACCGCGAGCCACGATCTTTGCCTGACGCCACTCGAATGGTTTGAGCATCTGCATGCAAGGATCGGCAAGTTTGGCTCCGGAAGGAGTCTGCTCGTATGCAGGATCATCTTTTGTGTCATCCCATCCGCGCAGGGTGCCGAGGGTAGCGGTCTGTCCCACTACAATATAATCCTCGCCGTAGTTATAGATGGCAGCAGAGTCACGTATCTCCGGTGTGTACCACATGGAACGTTCCAGTTCGAGTTGAGGTACGCGCTTGCCATAGAGATCTGTGCCTTGGTCACTGCGGAAATATACACGGTAACCCATCAGCTCATTCTCGAAGCAAAGTCCGTGAGGAAAGACCTCATTATAGAAGGCATCAGAAGTGCACGAGATTGTGTCAATCAGCGGATTCTGCTCTGTAAGGTCGATGGTACGACCTTTCTTTACATTGCGGCGGCGCATGGTAGCAAAGACGCGGCTCTCGTAACGGTCAGCAGGCAGTGGTTTCTTCTCGAACGTTACTTTGAGCGTCTGGCTCTCATGAGCTTCAAGATTAATGACCAGGGCAAGCTCATCCATGATTCCATCTCCATTCAGATCATCCAGCTGGGAGGGAATCTCTGCACCGTTACACCACACGGTAGCAGCCTTCCATTTCTGGTTGGCGGGCAGTTTCACGCACACGGGTGCATCTTTGTAGCTGGCGGCATTCGGATTGCTGACCAACAGCTCTACGTTACCTTTCTTGCCGATACTTTCCAGCTGCAGCTGTGCGGTACTGGCTACGTATTCCATCTCCTGATGCTCTTGGGCATGGAGAGTTGCCACGCCGAATGTGGCAAGTGTGAGTAAGAGATATTTCCTGGTCTTCATTCTTGAAAATTCAGTAGGTTATTTGTACTTATTGACGCGCTCGTCATTGATTACGCCCTTCCAGTTCAGTCCGTAAGCGAAGTCGTAAAGGTTACCATCAGCATCCTTGTAACATTCCATGTCGCGTGGCGTATCTTCAGCCTGAAGTTCTACAGTCTTCATGTCCAAAGGCATCTGGAATGGCAGCAGTCCGCTTGGCTCATAAGTGCCGTTGATAATCTCCAAAATAGCTTGAGTCTGGATGGTGAAAGTAATCAGGATAGCGTCAGCATAAGGCTCAATTTCGCTCAATACAAATGGATTTGAGGTATTGACTATGACAATGAGCTTCTTGTCCTTGCCCAAACGCTGGCGCATCTCCTGTACCAGCAGCATGTCAGGTTTGTTATAGGTGCGAACGCCCTTGCCTTTGTACGAACGGTTTGGATTCTTCTCAAAAGGATCGCCCTGACCAATCGACTCCTCACGTGCATATTCAGCCACATAGTCATCATACTGCAGGGAGATTGGATAGTAGCCATTGCCCGGAGCAGAAACCTTGCTGCCTTTAGGGATGAAGAAATTGTTAGCTCCGGCATATTCGCGCTGGATGTATTCCTTCAGGAAGGCGTCCCCCTTCTTGCCTTCAGGAACCTCTACGCCGTAACCTTTGAGCATTTCTATCAGTGGCGCTTTGCTTCTGCCCAAATCGCCAGATAAGGCTTCGCTCAAATTATGGCCCCAGCCGCAGTTTGGCGAATCAATAAAGACGATGGCAACATCTGCCTCTTCCGCCGAATTGACAGTATCAAAATACTTGGCTGCCAGTTCTGGCTTCACAGGAGTGAGGGTATCGGCAGGAATGACCGAACCCCAGAAACTCTTATGTGCAGGGTAATAGCGTTGTGGAATATAGACTTTGGTCTTGTTTGCCTCCTTCAGTGGGAGCGCTTCGGCATGGTTCTTCACCATGACCACTGACTTGACCTGCGCCTCGAAGCCTTTAGCCATGTATTCGGCGCAACCTACTACCTTATTGCTCTCCTCTGGAATGAGATAAGGATTTTCGAACAGTCCGGTGCGGAAAATGTTACGCAGCAGACGGCGGGCAGAGGTGCGGATTCGCTCCATTGCCTTCTCCTCGCCATCTTCCTGAATCATCAGCTCGAATGCTTCAAGCACAGGAACCTTGTCATTGTTGCCACCAAACTGATCAACACCCGCACGCAGGACTTTCAGGTGGCGTTGTGCTACGGTAAGATCCTCAATGCCGTAGGGTTTGCCGGAATGAATGCCTGGATGCACTTCATCAGCCGTTACGCCCCAGTCAGTGCAGAGAACGCCGTCATAACCTTCAGCTTCGCGCAGCTGGCGGGTGATAATATCGTAATTATAATTGTTAGCTACTACTTCATCGCTCTGACCGAGAGAAATAGTGTAGTAAGGCATGATGGCAGCAGCTTTACCGGTACCATTCTTCAGCTTGAAAGCACCCTGCTGATAAGGAATCTTATGCATCTGGTAATTGTTGCCAGGATATACGGCAAACTTACCACGACCATAGTGTCCGTCACGGCCGGCTTCACCTGCACCGCCGCCAGGCCAGTGCTTTGCCATTGCATTGACACTTTTTGTGCCCCATGCTCCGTAAAGAGCGTCGGTACCGAATGAAGTCTGGAAACCATCACAGTATGCTTCTGCCATATCTGCCACCAGCTTGGGATCTTCACTGTATGTGCCCTGGAAACGGAACCAGCGGGGTTCGGTACCCAGGTCAATCTGTGGAGAAAGACAGGTAGCAAAACCAAGTGCACGATATTCTGCTGAAGCAATCTGTCCGTATTCCCTCATCAGTTCCGGATCAAAGGTAGCACCCATTCCAAGTTCGTTTGGCCAAAGGGAAATCTGTCCGCCGGCGCCTGCAGTAAATTCATTGTCGCTGGCACTTACGCCATTTCGGGGATCGCTTGAATTATTGTTCGGAATACCGTGTCCCAGACCTTCTACGTAAGCCTGTGCCACATTGTTCCATTTAGCAGCCACTTCCGGACTCTCTACGGCAGTGATCAAGACATGGCGCAGATTATCTTCGGCAAGGAATTTCTTCTGCTGGTCAGTCAGATCCCAAGGATTGGCTCCGCTTTCAGCATATCGTTTGCCGCCATAGGTTGCCACGCCGTAGCCACCTGCATTTGGGATAGGCTGGTGCGAGCTGTAGAGCATCAATCCGGCAATCTCCTCCTTTGAGAGCTGGTTGGCAAGGTCGGCAATACGCTCTTCGATGTCAAGACGCCAGTCTTCGTAGGGATCAATTGTTCCGTTCTTGTTCAAATCCTTAAAGGCAAGATTGTCCTGATAGATAATCTTGATGCCCGACGATGGCGAATAGCCTAAAGTGGGTCCATTCTGGCTGATCAGGGAGAAACCTTCATAGGCGGTCTCAACGGGAGCTTGCGTACAGGCGGTCAGTCCGGCTGCAGCTCCCATCAGTAAAGTGATGCTCTTTTTCATGTGGTTATGTGGTGTTGATTTATAAAGTTACTTTCCGTCCATTCACGGTAATGTCCGTGATGCTAACCTGCTCGGCATGTTCGCTGATAAAAGGAGGAATGCCTTCTGGCAGATGCAGCTCCACATTCGAGATATTGATTCTTTGGCTCTCGTTGATTTCGATGCCATAGTCAGCAGTAACTTGAGCGTTGGTAATATTGATGTTGGTGACGGGCATCTCTGGCAGTCCGTTGAAGTAGAACGCGCGCATCGCACCCTGACAGGTCACATTATTTATATATATATCCTTAAATTGTGGAGTCTCTTCTGTAACGGCAGGAACCTCCTCCTCTGGCACAGGAAGTCCGGCTGCGATGAGGCGCTGACGCTCTGCCTCACGTTCTTGCTTCTGCTTTAGCGCATCACTGGCAGAGAGTCCAGTGTAATGCAGGTCAAAGAGGATGCAGTCAGTCGGGATATTGATCATATTGATATTATCGATGTGGATATTCTCCACCACACCGCCTCGGCCGCGTGCCGATTTGAAACGCAGACCCACATCCGTGCCGAGGAACATGCAGTTCTTTACGCTGACGTTCTTCACACCGCTCGACATCTCCGAACCTACCACGAAGCCTCCATGACCGTGATACACGGCGCAGTTATCCACTATCACGTTCTCACAAGGGGTCTTCAAGTCACGGCCGTCCTTATTCTTTCCGCTCTTTACGCAGATAGCATCATCGCCCACGTCAAACTTTGTATTAATGATGAGGCAATTCTTGCACGCCTCCAGGTCCAGACCGTCGCCGTTCTGACTGTTCCATGGGTTGATAACCATCACATCCTCTATCACTACGTTCTGGCACATGAAGGGATGCAGGTTCCAGGCAGGAGAGTTCTGGAAGCAGACGCCCTGCAGCCATACATTCTCACATTGTTCAAAGTTGAGCAGCGCTGGACGCAGGAAGTCGCGTGCTGAAAGCCAGTCCTCCTCCGTCTGACACCACTCCGGCACATTCATGGCGCATTTTTGCAGATTCTCCAGGATGCTCTGATTCGGAGCCCAGAGTTCGAACCCCTGCGCTACGCCCGTCACGCTTCCCTCTATTTGGCAGAGTTTTTTCCACTCTCCATCCGTCAGCTTTGACCGTTTGATCCAGCGCCATGCGTCTCCGCTGCCGTCAATTGTGCCAAATCCAGTGATGGCAACATTCTTTTTGCCCTTGGCGTTGAGAGGTGACTGGCATCGGCGTGTCTTTAGGCCCTCAAAGTAAGTATCGATGATAGGGTATTGATCAAAGTCAGGAGAGAAGAGCAGTACAGCTCCTTCGGTCAGGTGTAAGTCCACATTATCCTCAAAACTGATAGGTCCAGTCAGCCATACGCCTCGTGGCACCTCCAGATGACCGCCTCCGCGTCCGCTTACGGCTTTCATAGCATCGGCAAATGCCTGCGTATTGTCATGATGTCCGTCACCAATGCCACCAAAGTCATTGATGCTGAATGTCTGTGCCTTGAACGTCGGTCTGCTCACCTGTCCCATCTCAAATGGGACGTCCTGCAGATAGCAGTTCAGATCATTATTCTGATCAGAGGTGGATGGAGTACAAGCAGTTTGTAATAGGAGAGTGGCTATTGCAAGCCATGCTGTAGTAGAGTGTCTCATGCGGTATAAGTGTTTTGTTTGTGTGTTTATTCCGTCTGTATTGCTCTCGTGGGCGAAATCCTTGCTACCAGAGCTGATGGACCAAGTAGCACGAGCAGCGTAATGATGACCGTGCCCAGGTTGACCAGCAAAACCATCGGCCATGTGAGGTGAATGGGCACCCATTCCAGATAATAGTTCTGCGGGTCAAGGGCAATGAAGTGCCAGTGGTTTTGAGCATAGCAGAGACCGAGTCCTATCAGGTTACCCCAGAGCATTCCTTGCCCAGTAAGGAAGAGGGCGATCCACAGGAAGATGCGCCTCAAACGCCCATTGTCCAGACCTTGCGCCTTGAGTATCCCAATCATCTGTGTCCGCTCAAGGATGATAATCAGCAGTCCGCTTATCATGGTAAAGGCTGCCACCACGGCTATCAGGATCAGGATAACCCAGACATTGGTGTCAAGCAGTTCAAGCCAGCTGAACACCTGTGGATTAAGTTGGTCAATGCTCTGTACGTAGAGCTGCGTGCCCCTTCGATCCGTGACATTATTGCCCATCAGGCAGTCCATTGCCTCAAAGTAACGCTCCTCCAGCCTATCGAAGTCATCAATCCTTACAGCCAAAGCGCTGTACATATCTTCGTCCCAGTCGCTCACTCCCTGCAATAGTTCCAGCGAGCAGATAACCATTTGCCGGTCTATCTCGGAGAAGTGCGTCTCGTAGATGTCGCTTACCGTCAGTTTCCTGACTTTTATCTTTGTGTTTTCGGCTCCGTAGGCAAAAGGATCGGCATTCAGGTCGCTTTGTACAAAATAGGCTGACACGGCATCGCCCACTTCAAGCTTGAGTTTGTCTGCAAGTGTTCGGCTCAAGCTGATACCTCGCTGATTGTCTTCAGATGTTTCGCCCAAACCCTTCATCACTACGCTGATGAAGTCATCATCGGTCTTGAGTACGGCAGGTTTGGTCACGAAACCCTCCACCTCCGTCACACCGGGCATCTGGCTGATCACTTCCTTCAGAGAGTCGCCCACACAGATGGGAGGCATCTCATAGGTCTGGTTTGATACGAAGGCTTGAATCTGTAGATGCCCGCCGAAGTCAATAACCTTCTGCCTAACCTCCTCTTTAAAGCCCACCACAATAGCAATGGTGAGCAGCATCACCATCACGCCAATAGCAATGCCGCTGATGGCAATGCGTATGGCAGGAGGCGATACGCGCTGCGTCTCGTTTCCCTTTGCAAAGTGGATACGTCGGGCTATGTCAAAGGCAAGGCTCATGATGAAAGTTAAAGAGTTAAAAAGTTAAAAAGTTAAAGAGTTTTTGCCGTGCGATATTTTGTCGTTCAGGTTCACATCCGCATCATAGAGTTTATCCAAGCAAGTTGCCTTTGCCCATCGGCGTGGCAATCACTTTTTAACTCTTTAACTCTTTCACTTGTTAACTACATGGACCAATCCTCCGATTGATCCATGACTGTGGCTTGATAGACCTTAAGGGCCTTGCCCAATACGATGAGGGCATGCTTTAGATCCTCCTTGTTGAGCACGTATGCCATGCGGACTTCGTTCTTGCCGAGTCCAGGAGTCACGTAGAAGCCGTTGCCAGGGGCCATCATCACGGTACAACCCTCAAACTCAAAGTCGCTGAGGCACCATGCGCAGAATTTCTCGGCATCATCCACCGGCAGTTTTACCATTGTATAGAATGCTCCCATCGGGACAGGCGAATAGACGCCCTCAATGCGGTTCAGTCCATCAATGAGGAATTTACGGCGCTCCACGTATTCATCGTATGTGTCAAGCATGTATTCCGGATCTGCATCGATTGAAGCTTCTGCCACAATCTGGCCCAAGAGCGGTGGAGAGAGACGTGCCTGGCAGAACTTCATGATATTCTGGCGCACGGCGGCATTGCGGGTCACGATTGAACCCACGCGGATGCCCGTTTCGCTGTATCGCTTTGACACGGAGTCAATCAGAATTACATTCTGCTCGATACCCTCCAGATGCATAGCAGAGATATATGGCGAACCGGTGTAGATAAACTCACGGTACACTTCGTCCGAGAAGAGGAAGAGGTCATGTTTCTCCACGATGTCACGCAGCTGGTTCATCTCCTTGCGGCTGTAGAGGTAGCCGGTAGGGTTATTTGGATTGCAGATCAGGATACCTTTGGTACGAGGGGTGATTAGCTTTTCAAATTCCTCCATCGGAGGCAGTGCAAAGCCTTCGTCAATGCGTGTAGGGATACTCTTGATTACGGCACCGGCTACGATGGCAAATGACATGTAGTTGGCGTATGCAGGTTCTGGCACGATAAGTTCGTCGCCAGGATTGAGGCATGACATGAAGGCAAAGAGCACTGCTTCCGAGCCGCCAGTAGTCACAATGATATCCTCAAGGTTTACGTTGATCTTGAAGCGGCGGTAGTAACCCAGCAGTTTTTCACGCAATGATTTGATACCCTCTGACGGAGAGTATTCCAGGATCTTGCGGTCAATTTTCTTAAGTGAATCCAGACCAGCCTGCATCGTATTCAGGTCCGGCTGGCCAATGTTGAGATGATAAACCTTCACGCCGCGGGCTTTGGCTGCATTGGCCAAAGGCACCAGCTTACGGATAGGCGAGAGTGGCATCTGTTTGCCACGTTCTGAAATATCTGGCATCTTGATTACAAGTTTATTTATTCGGGAGTTTATTGAGCTATGCGTAAAGCATTTCGTACGCAAATAATTGCGCGCAAAGATACTAAAAAAACGCTATATTACCAAATTCTCGGCTGAAAAGTTGAGAAAAAGGGCCTCACACAGTCCTTTCGCTTATTTTTATTCACCTTTCACACCTCTTTTGTTCAAAGCTCTGTGGTATTCCTCTGCATTACGCAGGTGCTGACCGAGTGTAGTGGCAAAGTTATGAGTACCAGAGAAGTCGGGCTTGGCACACATGTATAGATAAGGGTGAACGTGGGCATTCAGTATCGAATCTATTGTAGCCTTCTCTGCCATGCGGATCGGACCGGGAGGAAGGCCCTGGATCCGGTAAGTATTGTAGGGAGAGTTCACCTCCAGATGCTTGTTGAGGATACGTTTCAGTCCGAAGTCGCCCAGCGCATATTTCACCGTTGGGTCAGCTTGCAGCGGCATGCCCATCTGCAGACGGTTCCAGTAGAGCATAGCCACTTTCCCGCGTTCAGAGCGGTTGGCAGTCTCCTCTTCGGCAATGCTGGCAAGGACAGCCACCTCCTGCGGCGTCAGTCCCCAGGCGTCAGCCTTCTGAACACGTGCTTCGCTCCAGAACTTACGGTATTCCTTGAGCATACGTCTTACCACTTCTGGCGCGGGTGTATTCCAGAATATCTCGTATGTGTCAGGCAGGAAGATGCTGATTACGTTCTGCTCATCAGTCTCTGCCTCTTTGAGGAATTCGGGGTCAAGCATCGCCTGCATTAGCTGCGTACTGTCGCACAGAAGTTTGGCTGCCACTTTGCCTGCCCACTGCTCTTTGAGGCGAATATTGTTGAATGATACTTTGATAGCCGTCTGCTGATGGCGTGTTATCTTACGTGCCACGGTCAGTGCCGTTGATTGAGGCTCCAGATAGTAGGCGCCATCCAGTTTGCCAGCCGTCATCTTCTCCTCGAATCCATAGTAATCCATCAGCCATCCCAGCGCTTTGGACTTCAGCACATTGTTGGTATCTTCCACCTTTCCGTCATGGATATAGACCCACGAACCTTCCTGTACCACCGGATCCACTTTCAGCATCTTTACTGCCATCCAGCCACCTACGGCACCGATGATAAGACAGACTCCCACGATGGATGCCAACAGAATATATACCGTTTTCTTCTTCATCTTTATTTCAGTTTTTATTGTTTATTTTGCAAATCAGCTTACTGTTTTTTCTCTCTGGGTTCAGAACCTGACTTTTGACCGTAATTGTTTTTGCCGTAGTGGTTATCGTACAGGAATCAACCCCCTGTTCATATACGTTATATGTACTTCTTGGCTGCAAAGATACACAATTTTACGTCTAAAGAAGCAAAAACAAATAATTTTTCTCAAAAAAATGGCAAATAATTTGGAAGTTTACAATTAATCTCCTATCTTTGCCCCCGCTAAAACGTCATAAAAGACATTTTTTGCACAATCAGATACACAACTTGTATCCTCTGACTGGAGAGATGGGTGAGTGGCTGAAACCACCGGTTTGCTAAACCGACGAGCCTGATTAGGGCTCCACGAGTTCGAATCTCGTTCTCTCCGCACGGAACGCTTGCATTAATTTGCAAGCGTTTTGTTTTTATGTCATTCTCAACCACTTAGGGGGAAGTACGCCCTTTTTTGCGTGTGAACAAAAACTTTACTATTTGATAATAGCGAGATAAGTGGTTATGATAATGTATATGACTATCTTCAGGGATGATTCCACTGACCTTTATACCAATGCTAGAAATGAACGAAGAGATACTTATTGAACAACATCCTCTGACTCCCTTCCTGCCAGCCAATGGGCGGTTGCTGATGCTGGGATCCTTTCCGCCTCAACAGAAGCGTTGGGCAAAAGATTTTTTCTTTTATTATCCCAATTTCTCAAATGACATGTGGCGAGTGATGGGATTGGTGTTTTTTGACGATCCGCTCCACTTTGTAGATACCGCACGGAAGACGTACAAAAAAGAAGAGATCATCGCATTCCTTAATCATGAAGGAATCGGAATCTATGACACTGCTTGCGCTGTCCGTCGTCTGCAGGACAACGCTTCAGATAAATTCCTTGAGGTAGTAACTCCCACAGATATCGAGTCGCTCCTGGCGCAGATGCCAGCATGTCGCAGCCTTGTGACCACCGGACAGAAAGCCACAGATACACTCTGCGAGCATTTCAATATCTTACAACCCAAGATGGGGAGCTTCTGCGAATTCCAGCACCACGGTGAAACCTTCCGCCTTTTCCGAATGCCCAGCACCTCACGCGCCTATCCGTTGGCTTTAGCGAAGAAGGCAGAGGCTTATCGTCAGATGTTCGAGAAGCTTTGATGGGGTATCTCTCATGGGTTACAGCCGAACATAAGGAATCTTTGTGGCTGGCATCCTAAACTTCTTATTTCCTTAAATCTTCCTACATTTTCTAAAGACAGAATGTGATTTGAGATATTGATAAGAAGCTAAAAGACAGGAAAAAACTTTTGTTAAATGAAAAAACAGTCAAAATATTTGGATATTAATGGATATTATCTTAACTTTGCCGCTGTTATCATTCCCAATAGGAAAAAAATAATAAAGATGTTTCGGTTATCACACACTTTTATATTACTTTTATTTTCTCTGATAAGCGGACTTTGTACAGAAAGTTTTTCGCAGACCTCTGTATGGAATAAACTGGCATTGGACAGCAAATTCGAAAAGCTTCAGCAGAATTATTACCTCGACCTCCAGATGGAGGACAGCCTTTACATGTCCATGCCAGAAGAGGAATGGATTGCTGTGGATGACAGAAGAGAGAAAACGCTGAACTTAATCAGACGAGAAGATGACAAGATTCTCGATGAGATCTTCAGCTACTATAAGAACAGCAATAAAATTCAGGCTTATCAGTATGATACGTTGCTATCCAAGTCATCACAGTTTT
>JAZLJN010000024.1:0-4033 GCA_045617885.1 Bacteroidales bacterium
CATATACCTGATAGATATACGAACTGCTTGGCGCACCATTAGGAGCACTGCTCAGTGTCTTGACTGTGCGTGAAGGATCGACGAAGACGCGTGAATAATCTGTCGAAGGGTTTTGTGGGTAAGTGCCACCCAGCAGGATAACCTCGCCGCCCGAGTAGTCCCAACCGCCTCCGTTGAAACTTTCGACATACGTATTGTTGCCACTGATGTAGACTGTGCCGAAACGGTCACCGGCATGGTGATTATTAACCGAATTGTAAGTACCGCTCTTGATGTAACAGGTATGACCATCTACCCACACCTGACCATCTACCTTTAGGTCTTCGAGAATGGTAGTGCCGCAGAAAGCGGTGCCTGCACCTGACTCGCCATCAATCTCATTGCCGATGTGGCCGTTCTTGACAGTAATTGTGCCTGTCTGGTTACGGAGGTGAAGCACATCGATGGTATGACCGTTCAGGTCGAGCGTAATGCACTTGTAGAGTTCGATGTAATATACGTCTTCGGTCAACTTGACGGTCGAACCAGGGACGGCAGCCTCAATGTCGGAGAAGACATCGGCCTTGGCCATGCCTGTAGAGGCCAAGGCTAAAGCTGCAATAGAGAACAGAGTAAATCTTGTTTTCATAAGCATTATTTTTTATAGATTAATTGATATATTCTAAAACGGGTGCAAATATAACGTGTATTTCTATAATGTCATGTACATATTGTACATTTTTAATTTCAAATCGTACAAATCTACATTTTTATGGTGTTACATGTCCGTTATACTATCAAATATGTAACATTTGCAGAGCAAATGATTTTGATTAATGTGAAAAAAGAAGAGGCAGTGTCATTTGACACTGCCTCCTGAATGATTGGATTAGACGCCTTTATAGCGTCACACCATTCTTGAAGATTGAAATCTCGTGAATGCCAGCCTTCTCATTGTTGGTGAGTTCGCCACTGGCTACGCGGAGGATCTTGGCGGTGAATTCCTTTACGGTTTCATCCATACTCTTGTCTTCGGCCAGGACGCCGGCGTTGAAGTCGATCCATGTTGGCTTGCGCTGAGCAAGGCCAGAGTTAGTGCTGACCTTCATGGTTGGGACGAAGGTGCCGAATGGTGTGCCACGGCCGGTGGTGAAGAGGACGAGCTGACAGCCGGCAGCTGCAAGAGCTGTAGCAGCTACAAGGTCATTGCCAGGAGCGGAGAGAAGGTTGAGACCATCAGTCTGCAGACGATCGCCATATTCCATTACGCCACAAACCACAGACTTACCCGACTTCTGAGTACAGCCCAGTGCTTTCTCCTCAAGGGTAGAGATACCACCAGCCTTATTGCCTGGGCTTGGATTCTCACCGCATGGCTCACCATGGCTGATGAAGTAGTTCTTGAAGTTGTTGATGAGTGAGATGGTCTGATCAAGCAACTCTTTCGACCCACAACGCTCCATGAGGATGGTCTCTGCACCAAACATCTCTGGCACTTCGGTCAGGATAGTAGTGCCACCTTGGGTTTCACAGAGGAAATCACTGAAGGCTCCAAGCAGAGGGTTGGCTGTGATGCCAGAGAAACCATCCGAACCGCCACACTTTAAGCCGATGCGAAGCTTTGATGCAGGGACAGTCTGACGCTTGTCCTGCTGCGCCTTGGCTACCAGTTCCTTCAAGACGCCAACACCGTATGGAACTTCGTCACCCTGAACCTCCTGACAGATCATGAACTTCACGCGATCCTTATTATATTCGCCACAGAACTCTTCGAAGATGCGAGGCTGGTTATTCTCACAGCCAAGGCCAACGACGAGGATAGCACCTGCATTTGGGTGGTGAACCATGTCACGCAGTATCTTCTTGGTATTCTCATGATCTTCCGAAAGTTGAGAACAACCGTAGTTATGAGGGAAATGGAAAATTCCATCAATGCCAGGGATCTCGTTGCCGAGTTCAGCCTTTGTCTGCTCAACAATCTGCTTGATGATACCATTCACACAACCCACGGTTGGGATAACCCACACCTCGTTGCGAATACCAACTTGTCCATCAGGACGAACGTAACCATCAAAAGAAAGCTGCTCGCCGCTTGGAGTAGTCTTGGTAAGTCCCTTCAGTTTGATATCACTATAGTCAAGTGTTCCCTCCAGGTTGGTCTTGATGTCCTCGTGATCCATATAGCTGCCCTTCTTGACAGCATGGCGAGCATGACCGATAGGAAAGCCATACTTGATGATATTCTCACCTTCGGCAAAGTCCTTCAATGCGCACTTGTGTCCGGCAGGAACGTCGGTAATAAGCTCTAATTTCTCGCCGTCAACGTCAAGCACTGTACCTTTGCTCAAAGGCTGGATAGCAACTACAACATTGTCAGCGGGATTGATGCGAAGAAATGTTTTCATATAGGAGGCCCCCATCCCCTGACCCTTCCCCCCTAGAGGGTGAAGGGAGTGGTTACCAATGATTATGGGGGTATGGTATGAGTGTTTTTATTAAGTTTGTTCTTATTTGTTCTTTCGAATAAAAAAGAATATGCCCCCATCCTCGAAAATATTACTATCTACACCCTTCACCCTCTAGGGGGGAAGGGCCGGGGATGGGGGCCTGATTTATTATTACAGAATTGACTTGACTGTCTCCTTCATGCCCTTCTCCTGAATAGAGTTCAGGAACTCAGTAACCATGTCGGTAAGACCAGGAATCTCGTTGAGGTTCTGCTTGCTCTCCTTCCAGATGACGTCGGTAGCGGCGAGGACACCTTCAGCAACCTTACGGGTATCGCCGGTAGCCCAGAGCTGGGTGAGGCGATCCATGATTTCCTGTGCATCGTTTGGCTGGATAGGAGCACCGTCAGCACGAGTGCCACCCTTATAATAGGTAATAATAGCTGCGAGGCCAAGTACAAGACCCTTTGGCAACTCACCCTTGCGCTCAAGGTAAACCTTCAGACCTGGGAGGTCGCGAGTCTCAAACTTAGGGAATGAGTTGAGCATGATGCTCGTAACTGCATGGTCAACGTATGGATTATCGAAACGCTCAAGAACGTCAGCACCGAACTGCTTGAGCTCCTCCATTGGGAGATTAAGCGTTTGCATGAGCTCGTCAAACTGTACCTTCTTAATGTACTGGCCGACTACCTTGTCATGGAGAGCATCGCGAACGATGTTGATGCCAGAGAGGTAAGCGACTGGAGAAAGCACGGTGTGAGGACCGTTGAGCAAGGTAACCTTACGCTCGTGGTATGGAGCCTCAGACTCTGCGATAAGTACATGGAGACCAGCCTGGTCAGCAGGGAATTCCTTACGGAGCTGAGCGATAGACATATTGGTTGGCTTTTCGATTACCCAGAGATGGAAAATCTCAGCCTGAACCATGAGATTGTCAGCATAGCCGGCACGCTTCTGAAGCTTGGCAATATCCTTGCGTGGGAAGCCAGGAACGATGCGGTCAACGAGGGTAGCGCATACGTAGCAGTACTTGGTGAACCAGTTCTTGAACTTCTCGTAGTCCTTGCCAAAATCCTCCTTCCAGAGCTCAATGTACTGGAAGATGCACTCCTTGAGGTGGTGTCCATTGAGGAAGATAAGCTCGCAAGGCATGATGATAAGACCCTTAGTAGGATCTCCGTTGAATGTCTTGAAACGGTGGAAGAGAAGCTGAGTAAGCTTACCTGGATATGATGAAGCTGGAGCGTCTGTAAACTTGCAAGTATCATCAAAAGCGATACCTGCCTCAGTTGTGTTACTAATCACGAAACGAATTTCAGGCTGCTCAGCGAGGGCCATGAAAGCCCAGTTCTGAGAGTATGGATTGATGGCGCGAGAGATACAGTCAACTCGAGTGAGTGAATTAACTGTTTCGCCATTTAGTCTTCCCTGAAGATTTACATGGTAAAGACAATCCTGTCCATTGAGCCAGTCTACCATACCCTTTTCGATTGGCTGTACGACAACAACGCTTGAGTTGAAGTCTGTCTTCTGGTTCATGTTGTAGATAATCCAATCTACGAAACAGCGGAGGAAGTTACCTTCTCCAAACTGAATGATTCTTT
>JAZLJN010000025.1:0-31415 GCA_045617885.1 Bacteroidales bacterium
AAATGTGTTGCAAATTTACGAAAAACAAACCAATAAAACAAATAAAAAAGGATAAATCTTTAAAATAGGAACGGGTGCAAATCATTAATTTACACCCGTTTCCTTATCTATTGTTGTCGATTTTTATCGATTTTACTTTACCTCCTCAAAGTCAACATCCTCAGCACCGCCATTCTGCTGGCCGGCACCTGGGTTACCCTGGAAGCCCTGATCAGCACCTGGCTGACCGTACATGTTCTGAGCGGCCTGACCCATCATCTGCTGGAGTTCGGCAGTTGCAGCATCAATGCCTGCAATGTCCTTAGCATCCTTGGCTGTCTTAAGCTTGGCAACGATGGCCTCAATCTGTGACTTCTGCTCTGCTGGGATCTTGTCGCCACTCTCCTTGAGCTGCTTCTCAACCTGGAAGATCATAGAGTCGGCAGCGTTGATCTTGTCAACCTTCTCACGCTCTGCCTTGTCGGCAGCCTCATTAGCGGCAGCCTCAGCCTTCATGCGCTCGATCTCCTCCTTTGAGAGGCCAGAAGAAGCGGTGATGGTGATGTGCTGCTCCTTGCCTGTACCCTTATCCTTTGCAGATACGTTGAGGATACCGTTGGCGTCGATGTCGAAGGTTACCTCAATCTGAGGAACGCCACGTGGAGCCATTGGGATGCCATCGAGGTTGAACATACCGATGGTCTTGTTGTCCTTTGCGAACTGACGCTCGCCCTGAAGTACGTGAATCTGTACAGCTGGCTGGTTGTCAGCAGCGGTAGAGAATACCTCTGACTTCTTGGTTGGGATGGTGGTGTTAGCGTCGATGAGCTTGGTCATTACGCCACCGAGGGTCTCGATACCGAGTGAAAGTGGGGTAACGTCGAGCAAGAGAATGTCCTTGCCACCGCCTACTGCACTGTCACCAGCAAGAATTGCGCCCTGAACGGCTGCACCAACTGCAACTACCTCATCAGGATTTACGCCCTTCGAAGGAGCCTTGCCGAAGAACTGCTCAACCTCACGCTGAACGGCTGGAATACGGCTTGAACCACCTACGAGGATAACCTGATCAATCTGTGAAGCAGAAAGCTTGGCATTCTGGAGTGCGCGACGGCATGGCTCGATGCAGGCCTTAATCAGATCGTCACAGATCTGCTCGAACTTAGCACGGGTCAAGGTCTTAACCAAGTGCTTTGGTACACCTCCTACTGCGGTGATGTAAGGGAGGTTGATCTCTGCAGTAGTCGAAGCAGAGAGCTCAATCTTAGCCTTCTCAGCAGCCTCCTTCAAGCGCTGGAGTGCCATTGGGTCGAGCTTAAGGTTTACGCCCTCCTCGTTCTGGAACTCTGAAGCGAGCCAGTCGATGATCTTGTTGTCGAAGTCATCACCACCGAGGTGAGTGTTACCATCAGTAGAAAGTACCTCAAATACACCATCAGCGAGGTCGAGGATTGAGATATCGAATGTACCACCGCCAAGGTCGAATACGGCAATCTTCTCCTCCTTGTCAAGGTTGCCAAGGCCATAAGCAAGAGCTGCTGCGGTTGGCTCGTTGACGATACGCTTCACCTCAAGACCTGCAATCTGGCCAGCCTCCTTGGTTGCCTGACGCTGAGCATCGTTGAAGTAAGCAGGAACGGTGATAACTGCTTCAGTAACGGTAGTTCCGAGGTAGTCCTCTGCAGTCTTCTTCATCTTCTGGAGGATCATAGCTGAGATCTCCTGTGGGGTGTACTGCTTGCCATCAATCTCTACGCGAGGCTGATTGTTGTTGCCTACTACCTTGTAAGGAACGCGGGTGATCTCCTGAGCGCTCTGCTGCATGTCACAGCCCATGAAACGCTTGATAGAGTAAACGGTACGAGTTGGGTTGGTCACAGCCTGACGCTTAGCAGGCTCACCTACCTTGCGCTCACCACCATCCACGAAACCTACGATAGATGGAGTGGTGTTACGACCCTCTGAATTTGCAATGACAGTTGGAGTGTTACCCTCCATAACGGCTACACACGAGTTTGTGGTGCCAAGGTCAATACCAATAATCTTTCCCATAGTTGTATAATTTTTAATTGTTTTTATTCTGTTTTTCTTGATCTGGATTGCTCCGGATCTGTGTTCGACAATATGTTTGCAAAAGGTGTGCCAAAGTTCAGAAAGACAAAAATTCAGTCATAAATTGCCATTTTGTCCGACTTTCCTTGGTGATTCGACAAAAAAGCCTTATCTTTGCGCGCGTTTAAATAATAGTATATAATGCAAAAGGGTTCCTTCGAACAAAATTCAAAGGACCTTTGAATAAAAAATGATAAATATGAAGATACGAGTAGGATTCGGCTATGATGTGCATCGGTTGGTTGAGGGAAGAGAACTCTGGTTGGGTGGCATCAAGCTCGAACACACCATGGGACTCTTGGGCCATAGTGATGCTGACGTGCTGATTCATGCCCTATGTGATGCCCTACTTGGAGCAGCCAATATGCGTGACATAGGCTACCACTTCCCTGATACGTCCAACGATTTCAAGGGCATAGACTCAAAGATACTCCTGAAGGACACAATTGCCCTGATCGCACAAAAGGGATACCGTCTGGGAAATGCTGATATTACCGTGGCAGCAGAGAAGCCAAAGCTCAACCCTCACATCGAGGAGATGAAGCAATGCCTTGCCGCCGTGATGCAGTGTGACGTGGAGGATATTTCCATCAAAGCCACTACTACCGAAAAACTCGGATTCACAGGCCGACAAGAGGGCATAGCCGCCTACGCAACTGTCCTTATCGAAAAAGACAATTAAATTACTACTATATATTTATTAATAATGTATCGTTTCCCACTTTTTCTGCTATTTCTCTCCTCTGCCCTATCGCTTCAGGCAGAGTACAGATACCGCCTGATGCTCGACGGCAAGCCAGACAGCCAGATGACAGCACTGTCTGAACGCGCACTGGAGCGTCGTGAACGCCTCGGCATCGAACTTGATGAAACCGACCTTGAGGTTTCTCCCCAATATCAGCAGCAGCTTACTGATGCAGGTCTCAAAATCATCTCCCGCTCCCGATGGCTGAATTCTGTAGTGGTGATGCGCCCTGACGGAAAGTCCATTGCAGATGAGGACTGGCAGCAGTTCCCTTTCATAATCAGTCATGAGGCCGTCACAACTACGCAAAGCGCCAGCAGAGCTCCCAAGTTCCTCACTGAAGAGCAGCAATTGAAGTCTTTCCTTGAGACTATGGCGCAAGAGTCATGTTCCACTCCACTGACCGAACTCAACGCCATGGAGCCACTCTATGAGGCTGGCTATCGCGGACAGGGCAAACTTATTGCCGTACTGGATGGCGGATTCAAGAACATTGACCATTACAGCTGGCTGATGAAGAAAGTCATCGGATTCCGCGACATTTATGCACCAGAGGATTCTACTACCCTCTTCATCAATGAGACGCATGGCGCCTGCTGCTTCAGCATCATGGGAAGCGTACCGTCAAGGGGCGTATTTGGTTCTGCACAAGAGGCAGATTACTATCTGATCCGCACTGAAGCCAATGACTGTGAAGTGCCATTGGAAGAGGACATGTGGGTGGCAGGAGCCGAGTTGGCCGACAGTATTGGAGCCGATCTGATCAGCTCGTCATTAGGATATTATGACTTTGATCATCCCTTCCAGTCACACACCTACAGCCAGTTTACTGCAGATGAGGCATTCGTGAGCCGCGGAGCCCGATTCGCTTGTCTGAAAGGCATCCTTGTATGTAATGCTGCCGGCAATGAAGCTGACAACCATTGGGAGAGGATTATATTCCCGTCAGACGTGGAGGAGGTATTCACCATTGGCGGCACAACGCCACAATTTACACCAGCCTACTTCACCAGCAGAGGATTCACTACACCATACGTCAAGCCAGACGTCTCATGCCGAGCCACCAACTGCTATACTGTAGATGCTAATTCTCCTTTCGGAACTGCCTCATACGGCGGAGCAGGCACAAGTTATGCTACTCCTCTGATGTGCGGTTTGACGGCGTCACTCTGGAGTGCAGTACCAGAACTGACCCCAGCCGAGATCAAGCAGGTAATTCGTGAGTCGGCTAACCAGTATGCCGCTCCTGATTCAATACTTGGATATGGAATGCCAGACTTTGGTGAAGCACTTCGTTTGGCGAAAGAATTACAGGAACATCATCACCAAGCTATTTTTGCAGTTGAAGTTGATAAGAGCTATCAGAATGCTCATCGCTATGATCTGTTCGGCCGTATAGAAGACAGCAAGAGGCGCAAGGGATTAATGATTGACAATGGCAGAATCATACTAATCAAATAATTCAAATTTCGCAAGCTTCACCTGAAAGTATATAAGGGTGGTATAGAAAGTGTGCAAGTGACTACTTGCGAAACTTGAGCCGAACACAAAGAAATGCGGAAATCCAATTGAGGACTTCCGCATTTCTTTTTTTCAGTCATTTATATCAAAGCTTCATGATTGAAGAATTTGGCATTGGATTACTATACCAATTTGTGTATCTGCCACCTACCTGGCTCCAATCCTGGAACTGAGGATAAGCAGAGTAGATCTGAACACGTTCAGTAGGCCAGCTCCAATCACCAGGCACCAGAATCATCTGTGGAGCAGCACCTTGCTCTGGAGCACGGATAATCATGCTATTGACAGGGCTATCACTGTTCCTCTGATAAGTCACAATAGAAAAACCGCCCATGTTGGTCTGATCATAACTCAAAGTGAAATCTGCAGGAACTTCAATCTCAATCGGTTCTCCAGCACCAGGATTATTGCCACCATAATTGGTATTGAGCATCTCCATCTGGCCTGTCTCACCTACACTACCATTGATAAGGTAGTGAATCTCACCAAGGTTTCTGCCACAGAACAGCAAGTTCGACTTCAGTGTACCACCTGCAGCCAATGGAGTAACCTTTGCAGTAGTCTCACCTGACACATGTGAAACAGAGATGATGATATCATTAAAATCAATGTCTTCAGTAGAGCCCAAGTCCTCACAAGCAATGATGTAGCTGACCGGATTCTCTGGGACTGATGGAGGTGTAACAGGATTGTATGGCTCGCGGCAGTCATCAGCAGGAATGGTATAGCCATCACCTGAACTTGCCAGCTTAGCACCTTCAAACAATGACCAGTTGTAGCCTGTCTCAAGTCCGCTATCAGTAGAGCGTGCAGGATAATCGTTGCAATCTACAATCAAATTACCTACATAAGATACACTACCATGCTGGTTAGGGTTAGTGAATACAATCTTATTTGCCTTGAATACAGCCCAACTGCTTCCTGTAGCGGTTGAGAAGATACCATCGCGCTTGTCACGGTAACAGTTGTACTGGAATGTAGCAGTACCATTTACAGTCAACTGTGCATCAGCAGAGAGCTCCATGCGAGACACATCCTGATAATAACTGCCACATTCAATGTATGCAGCATTAGTGAGAGCAGGTGATCCATCCTGAGTGTAAACGTGCATATCACCAATCACCTTCAGGTAGCAGTCATTATGCCAATTGGCTGACGTAGCATTAAACACCATTGATCCAGTAGTGTAATGACCATAGTTCTGCCATGCACTGCAATTACTGTCAATGCGAGACTCACCAGCAATGTTCATTACGCCAGTAGGCTGATTATAGAAAACAGAAGAACCCTCAGCGCCATAATAGGCAGCAGTCAGATTACCCATATTAATAAGTGTAGAAGAACCGTTGGTGGTACGCAGCTGTCCGCTCACCTCCATGTCGCCCTCATTGACCACTAAGGCATCATTAGAGATAATCAGATTAGCGCCCATCTGGATAGTACCCTTGCTATACACCTTGATACGAGCAGCAAACTCTACATCGCCGTTAGGAATGATCAGTTTACCACCAGGGCAAACAGTAATCGTTGTGGTAGCTTGAGGCCAAACATTATCTTGAAGGGCAAGACCCTCCTGAGTGAGCGTAAGAGTAGAGCCGCTCATTACATACAAGTTGGAATTACCCTGGCATAGCCATTTATTGATAGTAACCCTGCCCTCGAAGAAGAAATCAAGACCACCCATCCAGAAGTTAGTCTCACGGATATCTGCATCATGGATATACATGCTGCGTACTGAACCAGGAGTATTGCTGTCAATACTGTTGACATCACCACTCACCTCATAAGCATTCGAAGGCACTGCTACATTGTACTGACCAGCCGGTACACTGCCATTCCAAGGTATAGCGGCACGAGTTGTAGGAGCAGCAGCACGTGTAGCGGAATTAGATGCATACTCATCGAAGCTGGCGTAACAGGTTCCGTTATTGATATCCGCTACCTGAGCAGCATAGAATCCATCTGCCTTCTCGCGAACAACATATACATATCTCGTTGCCTTAAGCACATCAAAGGTTACCACCATACGCTTGCTGGTGATATCATATTTGGCAAGGAGTTCTGAATTCTTTGCATAAGGGTCTCCCGTGTAAACCTTCAGCTTACAGCCACTCAAGTCCTCATACTCACTGAAGTCCACATACGCAGTGACCTGTGTTACCGAATTCCAGTCCTGTTTAGGATCAATCATACCAAGTGTTGCAGACCAGTTAGCTGCATACTCTGCCTTCTTGACCGGATCTTCTTTGATGTAATGTGAATCAAAATCGAAGTCCGAACAAGCGGTAAATATACCTAAAACACCTGTCATTAAAATAAACTGACTCTTCATATAGTTAAGAATTGAAGTTTGATCGACGTTTTTACTCTGCAAAGATAGGAAGATTAAATAAGATTGCAAAATAAAAAAGCAGATAATTTAAAAGATAGACGAAAATGTTACAAATTAAGAGGAATTATTTATGATTTGAACACTTTACATCTTCTTTTTGAGCATTTTCCACACCGGGAAATCCTTCCAGCACATAAAAGCAAAGAAGAAGAAAACATGCGCTGTCTTGATAATTATGGTCCAAACACCTGCGTCAGGCACCTGCGTCATTGATACAAAAAGCGCTATTGCCAGAAGGACATACGATCCTACAGACTTGAGGTCATAAGGGATTGGATTCTTCTTCTGACCCACGAAGTAAGAGAGCAGCATACAGGCTCCGTACCCACACAGACCAGCCCAAGCGCAAGCCATGTAGCCATATTGAGGAACAAAGATAATATTGACTGCCACAAGAACCATACACCCCACTACAGAGAACAAGGCGCCCCAGAGTGTCTGGTCAATCAGTTTGTACCAGAACGACAGATTGAAGTAGATGCCCATCATAATCTCTGCTGCCATGACAATAGGCACCACCTGAAGTCCTACCCAGTAATTCGAATCACGGATAATCCATACCTTCAGCACGTCAATCCAAGCCATCACGCACAGGAATCCAAGCAAAGAGACTATGATGAAATACTTCATACCAAGGGCATTGGTCTGCACTACGTCACGCTTGTCTTTTGACTTATTAAATATAATAGGTTCGTAGGCAAAGCGGAAAGCCTGCGTAAACATAGCCATAATCATGGCAATCTTGACACATGCGCCATAGATTCCTAACTGCACCTCTCCCTCATGCCCTGGCACCAGATGCGGATAGATAATCTTATCGAGCGTCTGGTTCAGAATACCGGCAATTCCAAGGATAAGCACAGGGTAGCTGTAACGGAACATCCTGCGGAACAACGGTGCATCCCAAACATAACGGAACTTGCAGACCGTTCCGTCCGAAGCATGGAACTGCCCACCTGGCATCCATTCCTTCATCAGCATGATAAGTGTGACCACAGAGGTGACCAGATTAATCATGAAGACGTATCCCGCCAGATACTCCAAATCATAGAACCACCCAATCCATTCAGGATGGTCTCTGTGAATCAATGGACACAGCAGGAAGACAAAGAGGTTCAGACCGATATTGACCAGAATATTGACAATCTTGAGACAGGCAAACTTCTTTGCTTTCTTCTGATAACGAAGATAACCGAATGGAATGCAGGCAAAGGAGTCAATAGCCACAATCAGTGCCATCACAGCCAAATACTCCGGATGATCAGGATAGCCCAAAGCATCAGCCAGAGGCTGCAGGAATGCAAGTACCAGAGCCAGGAACCCCACTGACAGTCCCCCTACCGTAATCAATGCCGTGCTATATACCTTCATCGGATCCTCCTCTTGCTTATTGGCAAACCTGAAGAAGGTAGTCTCCATACCAAAGGTCAGGAATACAAGGATGAGCGCCGTATAGGCATAGAGGTTAGTCACCACACCATATTCTCCAGATGTGGCAGGCATCACCTGCGTATGAAGTATCACCAGCAGGTAATTCAAAAAACGGCCCACGATGGAAGGCAGACCATAAAGAGCCGTATCCTTTAATAAAGACTTTAATAATGCCATCTCGCAGATGTATAGTTCAGTTAGAATAACGTACCTTGCAAGCTATCCTTATTGTATATTGCCTTACCCAGGTGCTTATATGCCAGAGGGGTAGCCTCACGTCCACGAGGGGTGCGCTTGATGAATCCCTCCTTGATAAGATAAGGTTCGAGCACATCCTCTACCGTACCGGCATCTTCGCCCATCGCCGTTGCGATAGTGGTCAATCCGACTGGACCGCCATTGAACTTATCAATGATGGTGGAGAGCAGTTTGTTGTCCACCTCATCCAGTCCGTACTTATCCACTCCCAGAGCCTCAAGGGCGAACTTGGCAATCTTGATGTCGATGTTACTCTGTCCCTTGACCATCGCAAAGTCTCGCACTCGGCGCAATAAGGCATTGGCGATACGCGGGGTGCCTCGGCTACGCAACGCTATCTCAATGGCTGCCTCTTCCTTACATGGCATACCCAGAATACCTGCCGAACGGGCTATGATGCCAGCCAACACCTCTGTATCATAATACTCCAGGTGCATATTGATACCGAAACGGGCTCGTAACGGTGCTGTAAGCAGGCCCGAACGTGTGGTGGCACCAATCAGTGTGAAAGGATTCAGGTCAATCTGAATGCTTCGTGCTGCCGGACCCTTATCAATCATAATATCTATCCGATAGTCCTCCATGGCAGAGTAAAGATACTCCTCTACTACAGGTGACAGACGATGAATCTCATCAATGAAGAGCACATCATTCTTATCCAGGCTGGTGAGCAGTCCTGCCAGATCCCCCGGTTTGTCGAGCACAGGACCGGAAGAGATCTTAAACCCTACACCCAGCTCATTAGCTATGATGTTCGAAAGGGTTGTCTTACCCAGACCCGGAGGCCCATGAAAGAGCGTATGGTCAAGAGCCTCTCCTCGCATACGGGCAGCAGCCACAAAGATGCGGAGATTCTCTATCACCTTATCCTGCCCCTGGAAGTCGCCAAATGAGAGCGGACGCAGTGCGCGCTCAAATTCCTTTTCGGCTGATGAGCCGGAAGCAGATGCATCCCGAATATCAAAATCGTCAGTCATGATAGTTTTAGTTTATTATTACGCGACGTGAATTTCATCAAGCAAACCATGCGTTGATCACTCCTTCAGTAATCAGATACCACACATAATATCGGATAAACCTACCGATAGCCATAAGGATACCCACCTTCCAGAATGGAGTCTTTGCCAGCCCATAACAGATGACCAGTGCGTTGCCAAGCGTAGGAAAGAAACTGACAGTAGCCAGCCACACACCTCTGCCTCGAAGGAAACGCTGCGCATAGTCCAGTTTTGACTTCTTGATACGAACCCAGTGCTCAATCCACTCCACCGATGCACATCTGCCTATCCAGTAGTTTGTGGCAGCACCCACCCAGTTACCAATGAACACCCATATCAGCGAGGGCAGCACTGGCCACTTCAGCGCAATGGCTGCACTCAAAGCAGCTTCACTGCTCATCGGGATGGCACTTCCTGCTATAAAACCGCAAAGTGCCAGACCTGGATACCCCCATGCCAAAATATCATCCATTGTGGGTCGTTTTTTCGATGTAGAATCGTCAATTATGAATTAAATCGCATATTTTAGGTTGCAAAAATAACAAATATTGTTGGTATATGCAAGTGCACAAAGATTTTATTCATTATAATTTTGTTTTTTGTAATATTTTATATAAATTTGCCACGCGTTTTTGGCGTTTTTAGGTTTTATTACCTTTTCCACGCCCATGAGACGCACCAACTGCTTGGGTAGTTCAACGGATAGAATAGAGGTTTCCTAAACCTTAGATCTGGGTTCGATTCCCAGCCCGAGTACAAAGAACAATCA
Organism: Bacteroidales bacterium; assembly: GCA_045617885.1. GTDB lineage: Bacteria > Bacteroidota > Bacteroidia > Bacteroidales > UBA3663 > Liminaster. The sequence goes on from JAZLJN010000025.1 coordinate 10,206, forward strand.
AAATGGATAAGTTACAGTTTTTTATTGAGAACCTCACCTACCTGTGGAGCTATACAGGTTTTGCGAATGTTGAGTGGGGTAATGTTATTATGACGCTTGTCGGTTGCGTCTTTATTTATTTTGCTATTGCCAAGCATTACGAACCGATGCTTCTGATTCCGATTGGATTCGGCATTCTGGTAGGCAACATTCCTTTCCCTCTTGACGCTGGTCTCCGAATTGGCATCTATGAGGAGGGTTCAGTTCTTAACATTCTCTATGGAGGCGTAAAGCAAGGCTGGTATCCGCCGCTTATCTTCCTTGGCATTGGTGCTATGACAGACTTCTCGGCACTGATTGCTAACCCCAAAATGGTACTTGTGGGTGCTGCGGCACAGTTCGGTATCTTCGGAGCCTATATGATTGCACTTGCTCTCGGGTTCTCTCCAATGGAGGCCGGTGCCATCGGTATCATCGGAGGCGCTGACGGTCCTACCGCCATCTTCCTCTCAAGCAAACTGGCTCCTCACCTTATGGGTGCCATTGCAGTAGCTGCTTATTCTTACATGGCGCTGATCCCAGTATTCCAGCCACCTATCATGAAGATGCTGACTACTGAGAAGGAACGCCGGATCCGCATGAAAGCTCCAGGAGCAGTAAGCCAGCGTCAGAAGATCATCTTCCCTATCCTTGGTCTCCTGCTTACTACGTGGATCATCCCATCTGGTCTTCCATTGCTTGGTATGCTCTTCTTCGGCAATCTGCTGAAAGAGTCAGGCGTCACCAGACGACTGGCAGACACAGCCAAGGGACCACTGATTGACGTTGTGACCATTCTGCTCGGATTCACTGTAGGTTGCTCTACACAGGCATCTACCTTCTTGACCACAGAGTCAATTGGTATCTTTGCATTAGGTGCCCTGTCATTCCTGATTGCTACAGCATCTGGCGTTCTCTTCGTCAAGTTCTTCAATCTGTTCTTACCAGAGGGCAAGAAGATCAATCCACTCATTGGCAATGCAGGCGTTTCTGCAGTTCCGGATGCCGCCCGTATCTCTCAGGAGATTGGCTTGAAGTATGACCCATCAAACTACTTGCTCATGCACGCCATGGGTCCAAATGTAGCAGGTGTCATCGGTTCAGCCGTTGCAGCAGGTATCCTGCTTGCTTTCCTCGGATAAAACACTTTTTTTGAACTATAAATCTAATGTCTTCACTCTTGTTTGGGGTGAAGACATTTTTTGTATCTGAACGTCTGCCGTGATTGCAGGAAAAAGCTCACGAGACTTCGGATTCGATGCCGAGACTGTCACCCAAACCTTCGGACTACTCGGACTGGACGCCAAGACTCCAGGACAAGCCTTCGGAGAGCTCTGATTGGACGCCAAGGCCGTTGGTGCGAAATTACGAGCTGTAAGAATGGACGCCAAGTCTGTTGACGCGAATTTACGAGCTGTAAAATGGACGCCAAGACCGTTGGCGCGAATTTACGAGCCGTGAAATGGACGCCAAGACTGTTGGCGCGAATTTACGAGCTGTGAAATGGACGCCAAGACCGTTGGCGTGTATTTACGAGCTGTGAAATGGACGCCAAAACCGTTGGCACGAATTTACGAGTTGTATATGGGCATCAGGCTTTTCTCCATCAAAGGAAACCAAAATAAATCAAACCTGCTCTGTTTTTTGTGCCGTCGTCCAGAATTCCTATACTTTTACACTACGCGATACAGAAAAATATAAAAAGAAAAAAACTCCGCACATCATACAGGACGGATGTGCGGAGTCTAAATGATATTGTTGTGTTAACTGATTAGCGGCTGAAGACTGAGAGAATTCTCTTCTTCAGTTCTTCCTTAGCAGAAGGCTTTTTGTGTACCTTCTTGCCATTCTCAAAGCCATAGCCGTAACCATAGCCATACTTGAAGCCGTAGCCATAACCGTAGCGCTTACCGTAGCCGTAGCCGTAACGCTTACCGTAACCATAGCCGTAAGAATTCTTACGCTTGGTCATATCGATACCGTTGAGTACTACTGACAGAGTAGCGAACTTGTGCTCATCACGCAATACGTTTACATAAGAGAAGCCAGCCTTTGGAGTTACATCAGCACGACATACATATACACATGCATCAGCCACACGAGCAATGATAGAGGTATCAGTTACCATGGCGATAGGTGCTGTATCAAGGATGACGTAGTCGAACTCGGCCTTCAACTGATTAATAGCATCCTCAAGCACAGGACGAGAAACAAGTTCAGTTGGATTAGGTGGCACAGCACCACCAGGAAGAATGAAGAGGTTTGGAGAAATCTCTGTTGGCTGAACAAGATCCATCAGCTTGACATGCTCCGGATCACTCAGGTAGCTGGTAATACCATCTGCACGACGGCTGATAGCGAATACCTTGTTCAAACCTGGCTTACGGATATCCATACCAACAACCACAACCTTCTTACCAAGGAATGCCATACTTACTGCAGTATTACCTGCAATGAAGCTCTTACCTTCACCTGGCTGGGTAGAAGAGAACAAGATGACTCTCTGCTCTGGTTTGAGCATAAACAGGAGGTTGGTACGCAAGCTTCGGAATACCTCCTCCATCATTTCATTGCAGTTCTCATGTACCACGATGTTACCATCAGAAGTATCCGATTTAGGCAACTCGGCGATAACCGGCACATTGGTAAGAGACTCCACGTCAGAACGGTTCTCAATCTTGTACTTCAGGAACTCGAAGAGGTAAATGACACCGAATGGAATAGCAAAGCCAAGAACCAGAGCAATCAGCATAATCATCATTCGCTTTGGTGCTACAGGATTGATAGCAGGCATTGGTTCCTCAATGATACGACCATTATTTGCAGTAGCTGCCAGGGTGATGGCATTCTCCTCACGCTTCTGGAGAAGCATTACGTAGAGAGTAGCCTTAATCTCCTGCTGACGGCTCTTAGAGAGGAACTCTGTCTCCTGTGAAGGAGCACTACTGATTCGGCTCTGCATCTTTGAAGCCTGATTGTTGATGTCTCTACCGGTAATGGTCAATCCCTTGAGTACAGAGGCGATAGTGGTACGTACACTCTCACGGAGAACAGACACCTTCTCACGCTGCTGCTTCATGATAGGGTTAGCCTCACTGGTAGATTGTGACAAACGCTTGGTCTCAATCAACTCGGAGTTATACTGATTGATTACATTGGTAAGGTTAGCATCCTGCAGACCTACGTGAGCAGGAATAACCTCATCGCTGTTCAAAGGATCATTGATATAATCCTGCAAGTACTTCACCAGGCTGACCTGTGTAGCATTCTCAATACGTTGCTGATCATACTTGGCATTCTCAGTCAAGGCAAGCTGCACGTCGCTGCTCAAGTTGGTAAGACCTGCCTGACGCTTGAAGCTTGCCAGCTCCTGCTCAGCGTTGCCAAGTTCTGCATTGATGATCTGAATACGGTCATCGATGAACTCTGCAGTCTTACGGGCTACCTCATTCTTCTCATTATTTGCATCCAGATTATAGAGCTCTACCAACTTATTCAGGAAATCTACAGCTCGCTGGCGGTTAGAGTCCTTGATGCTCAGCTGAGCAATGGTAGTGGTCTTAGAGGTAGAACTTACTGAAAGATTGTTTGAATAAGCCATTGCAGTCTTGGTTGGAGACGAAATACTGCCTACCAGATCCAAATCCTCCTCAATCTTAATATCTGTTGGCTCAAGAACGAAGGTACAAGTAGGAAGAGTAACGGTAGCAGGCAGGGAATCGAACGAGAATGACTGTTCTGCCTTATGACCCTTCTCATCATATACATACTTTGCTACAAGATCCAACTTGCCAGCTGTTGTATAGTGCATCTTCATGCTTACACCTCCTAACATATTCTCGGCACTATCAGGATGAATTGTGATAGCAATAGGCTCATTCTTATAAAGTGGCAGGCTATAACCGAATGTACGCTTCTTACCGAGTGAAGTATAAAGACCCAAATCAGTGACAACCTTTTTTACCAGAGTACGCGAACTCAAAACCACAACCTCATTATCGAAGTTGTTGGTCATGGAGAGCATACCGAGTGCAGAAAGGTCAATCTGACTTGAGGCACGACCATTACGCTTGTTCTCCTCTTCGATCAAAACAGAACCAGACACCTCATAAACAGGAGTCTTGTAACGCAGATAGACATAGCCCATAATCAAGCAGCAGATTACACTGGCAAGGAACCAGGGCCAGTAGAGCATCAGCTTAAAGATGATGTCTCTGATGTCGAATGATGAATCCTGCTCGGCAAAGTCCTGAGTGGACTTATTCTGAGGATTCACATCAACAGATTGGTTTACATTACTCATATTATATATATTACTTTAAGATATTATACAACAAACTTGCCAGTGAAACCAGAATTGAGGTAGCACTGAACCAGAGGGAAGTCTGCTGACCGATGTCAGAGTTCTTTGCCTTGGTCTCATTAGGAGTTACATAAAGGATGTCATTCTGCTGGAGCTGATAATATGGAGAGTTGACTATGCTGACATCATTGAGGTTAAGCTCCACAATCTGATGCGAGCCGTCAGCATGCTCACGAATCAGCTTGACATTCTCACGCATACCCCAGATGGTCATATCTTTAGCAAGGGCCAAAGCCTCAAGGACGTTCACTTTCTCCTTTGAGATAGTAAACTCGCCAGGAGCAGTCACTTCACCGAGAACGGAAATCTTGAAGTTTGCCATGCGTACGTTGACTACGGGACGCTCGTTCAAATATGGCTTCAGTTTCTCACGCACCATCTCCTCAACCTCAGTCTTGGTCTTTCCACCAACCTCAAGGACTCCGAGAATTGGGAAGTCAATAGTTCCATCATTAGCCACAAGGTATGATATCAAAGATGGCTGAGTGGTCGCATTACGACTACCAATAGCATTTGTTACATTTGTCTGAACTGTTAGGTTAAAAGGTGCTGCAGCAATAGGATCCGTGGTATTAACCGTAATCGTGATCAGATCCTTTGGCATAATCTTAGCATCGAATAATGAAGACTTGACTGATTCGTCAAATGTCTGACTATTCTGCAAGTAAGGCACGTTCTTGTACGAAGTGCACGAAGTGAAGGCTAAAACGATAGCCAATACTCCAAAAACAAGCTGTTTAATACTTTTCATAATCTTATATTTTATTTACCAAATAATCTACCAAAAAAGCCAGAAGATTTTTGCTTACCTTCATCCTCACGATCATTATGCTGCTCATAATAGTCGAGCAAATCCTCGTAAGATAGCTTATTATGTACCATTCTGTAGATTGTACCCCAATCAGGAAGACCTCCCAGATTGCGGTCATCAATAAACAAATCCACTTTCAGCTTTCTGGAGAAATGCCGGTTAGCCTCCTCCGTCTCCTCAGGATAATCACGATTGACGGCATAGAAATCGAGTCCTCGCTCTTTACAGAAATTGACTGCCTCGTCAAGCAATTCATCTTCCCTTACGCTCCACAGGATCAGTTTATGACCCTCTTCCTTCAGTTTCTTGAGAGTTTCAATAGCAAAAGGCATTTCCCTTCCGATAGCAGGATAGCGATGCTCTACTATCGTTCCATCAAAATCTACAGCAATTGTCATACTCTATTCAAATTTTATATCTAGTCAAAAGTTTATTCTCCGCCGAACTCCATCAGGTAGGCCTTGATGAATCCATCAATCTTACCATCCATGACGCCATTGACGTCTGAAGTCTGGAAGCCCGTACGGTGATCCTTCACTCGACGGTCATCAAACACATAAGAACGAATCTGTGAACCCCATTCGATCTTCTTCTTTCCTGCTTCGATAGCAGCCTGCTTTTCGCGACGATGCTCCAACTCAATGTTATAGATCTGCGACTTGAGCAACTGGAGTGCCATCTCACGGTTCTTTGGTTGGTCACGGGTCACGGTACATGACTGAAGTAACTCGGTCTCTACGCCTGTATAAGGGTCAAGGTACATATAGCGGGCACGAACACCAGACTCTACCTTGTTTACATTCTGACCACCAGCACCACCGCTTCGGAAAGTATCCCATGTCAGACGACCTGGATCAATAGTAATCTCAATTGTGTCATCAATCATTGGAAAAGCAAAGACAGAAGCAAAAGAGGTCATTCGTTTGCCCTGTGCGTTATAAGGAGAAACTCGAACCAGACGGTGAACACCATTCTCCGACTTCAGATAGCCGAATGCCATATCGCCCTCTACCTCGAGCGTGCAAGATTTGATACCGGCATCATCTCCTTCTACCAGATCCTGTACAGTAACTTTATAGCCATGATCTTCGGCATAACGCATGTAGAGTCGCATCAGCTGCTGAGCCCAGTCATTGGCCTCCGTACCACCGGCACCGGCATTAATCTTGAGCACGCAAGGGAGATGATCCTCCTCGCCCTGAAGCATGTTCTTCAGCTCAATGTCTTCAAAAAGTTTGATTGTCTTTACATACTGCTCGTCAACCTCCTCTTCGGTCACAACCTCCTCTTTGTAGAACTCAAAAGCGGTGGCAAGTTCCTCAACGTTATCCTTTGCGGTATTGTATGCTTCAATCCAATTGCGGATTCCCTTTACAACTTTCATCTGTGCCTCAGCGGCTTTCTGGTCCTCCCAGAAACCTGGCACCTGAGTACGTAACTCTTCCTCCTCAAGCTGTATCTTCTTGTTCTCTATATCCAGATAGCGGTGGAGGTCATCCAGACGGTCCTGGGTGGCTTTTAACTGCTCAATTGTAATCATAATTATATATATTTTGGCGACAAAGTTAAGAAATTCTGCTAAAAAATAAAATTTCTTCCCATGAAAAAATGCATCATAAACAAAAAAATCGTATCTTCGCACCTGTATTTTAATATTTACATAGCAAAAACTTATTATTATACAATGAATACACGCGAAGCATTCGACAGCGCATACCATCTGCTGAAGTCTCTGATTGCCATCCCATCCAAGAGCCGGGAGGAGCAGGAGGCAGCCGACTATCTGTGCGTCTTCATGGAGGGTATCAGCGGACAGGAAGTCCACCGGCTGCACAATAATCTGTGGCTGGTAGATCCTCATTACGATGCTTCACGTCCGACGCTGCTTCTGAATGCTCATCTGGATACAGTTAAGCCTGTCAGCTCTTGGACAAGAGACCCTTTCGTTCCTCAAGAAGAAATAACTGAACTACCTGATGGAAGTCGGGAGACACGCCTATATGGGCTTGGTTCGAATGATGACGGTGCCTCTCTCGTCTCTTTGCTTCACGTCTATCTGATGTTGGTCAGCAGACCTCAAACTTATAATCTCATATTCCTTGCTTCTGCCGAAGAGGAGGTCTCGGGAAAGAATGGTATTGAGTGTGTACTTCCTCTCCTGCCGATGATCCATACGGCATTGGTTGGCGAACCTACCGGCATGCAGCCGGCTGTAGCTGAGAAGGGTCTAGTAGTGCTTGATGGAAAGGCTTTTGGCAAAGCTGGCCACGCTGCCCGAAACGAAGGAATCAACGCGCTCTACACTGCAGTTGAAGCTATCTGCAAAATCAAAGAGTATCAGTTTGAGAAGATCTCGAAGACGCTTGGTCCGGTCAAGGCAACAGTCACTGGCATCCAAGCTGGCACCACACATAATGTGATACCTGACAGCTGCTCCTTCATGGTAGATTGCCGTACGACTGACGCTTATTCAAACGAAGAGGTAGTGGCTCAACTGCGCAAGCTTACAGGTGCCGTAGAGAGTGAAGTTGGAGCCGCTCTTCCTTGTCTGACGCTCCAGCCAAGAAGCACACGTCTGCAACCCTCAAGCATCAGCTCTGATCACCCGCTCCTGAAACGTATTATCGCTACTGGCAGAGAGCCTTTCGGATCACCTACGCTCAGCGATCAGGCGCTTATGCGATTCCCAAGCATCAAGATGGGTCCCGGACAATCTTCCCGAAGCCATACGGCAGATGAATATATCTGTCCTGAGGAGATCGAGGAAGCTATCCGAATCTATTTTGAAGTTTTTGACGGATTGTCTATTAATTAATTTATAACACTATACCTATAAAAACACCATTATGGTAAATCATAAGAAACTGAAAGACTATTTCAATAGAGGAATGCGAAAACTGAAGCATCGGAAAGGCTTTGGTGTCCACTCCCCTTTTGCATTTTCCATCATTACTGAAGTCATCGAAGAGAAACTGCCGTTCTATGCCTATCGTACCCTGCAACAACTGTATGGCAAGCAGTCGCCCATATCTTATAAAGTAGCCTGTCTGCTATTCCGCCTTGCCAACCGTTTCCGCTGCAGAACATTTATCGAACTGGATTGCGATGGTGGTTATTCCATGCTTCCTTTGCTGCTGACCGACAGCCGCAACCAAGTTCTTTCCGTTGCCTCAAAGCAAAAACAGGAAGAAGTTCATTCTCGCCTTAAACTATTACATATCAACAAACAACAATATTCTTTCACTGAAGAGATCTGCCAGATTGAAGAGGAAAGAAAATTCGATATGATCATCGTCAATGGTAATCCTTTTTCTTCTCAAAATGCTCCTGAATCAGAAGTAAACCTGATCAAATGGCTCCTATCCCATTCACACGAGGAATCCATTATCTTTGTAAGCGGAATCCAAGCGAATCAGCCACTCGAGAAGATCTGGGACATGCTTTGTGATCATGACGAGGTCTCTATTACCATGGATTTGTACAACAACGGGCTTGCCATTTTTAAGCCTCATTTCTTCAAGCAGCACTACATCGTTGCCTTCTAACCTTCAGGAGTTATTTGCATATTGAAGACCGTTAACCATTAATCCGAAAGTGACTGGTCAGGGCAATAAATGCGCAATTGATACGTTATATTAATATGTATTACTTAACGCATGCAGATGCCTTGATGAGACGATTGGTCCTTCCTCTCCTGACTCTATTACTGTTGACCGGGTGCAGCTCGGTCAAATTCTCTACTGCCAAAGAACAATACCAGCGGGGAGAATACTATGAGGCTGCCCAGACGTTGAAGCAGGTGTACCGCAAGACGAATGCCAAAGAGGAACCGGAAGTCAAAGCTGAAGTCTCGTGGTATCTGGGGCTGTGTTATGACAAATTGATGATTCCTGCCCAGTCCGCATCTAGTTTTATGAATGCCCGCCGGTATGGATACGATGATCCGACACTCCTGTTCCGAACGGCGCAGCAGCTGCACCGTAACGGAAAATACCGTGAAGCGGAACAACTCTACAAGGAACATCTGGAGTCGTATCCTGACGACCAGCAGGCAGTTATGGGACTGGAATCCTGCCTGAAAGCCGCCGAATGGAAAGAGGCGGCATCTCGCTATGAAGTGAAGCGATTCGCCCTCACCAACACACGCAGAGCAGATTTCAGCCCGGCTATCTGGGGTGAGAAAGACGAAGTGCTCTACTGGACCTCTTCAGCCGACAAATCAACAGGTGATGAGAAATCTCCAATCACCGGAACCAAATATTGCGATGTATGGTCCCTGACACGCGACGAAAACGGTAAATGGGGAAGACCCAAGCTGGTGGACGGAAGTTTGAACACCACTGCCGATGAAGGTACGCCTTCATTCAGTCCGGATGGAAACACAATGTATTACACAGCTTCCGGCGGTACGGAAGGGACTCTGGCTGCGCCACATATATACGTTTCGAGCAGAAGTGATGCATCATGGGGCAAAGGATCGATGATCACATTTGGCAAAGATACTCTCTCCACAATAGCGCACCCAGCAATTTCGCCTGATGGCAAATGGCTCTATTTCTGTAGCGACATGCCTGGTGGAGAAGGAGGATTAGATCTCTGGAGAGCGCCATTGAGAAGCGCAAACGAGGTAGGATTTGCCGAAAATCTTGGACCTGCCATCAATACTCCCTGCGACGAGATGTTCCCCTCTTTTGCCCCTGATGGAGTACTTTACTTCAGCACCAATGGACGAGAGACAATGGGCGGGTTGGACATCTACAGCGCTCGTCTGGATGAGTGGGATCAATGGCACTTGAATCATTTGGGGGCTCCTATCAATTCAAATGCTGATGACTTCGGCATGACTTTCTGCCACACCGCTCTTGGCACAGGAGCATTTCCTAATCCGACAAATGTAGTACAGGAACAGGAGGGATGGTTCGCCAGCAATCGCGGGCAAGGCAAAGGTTATGATAATCTGTATGCCTTCATGCTTCCAAGCATTAAGATACGTATTACCGGCTATGTGTTCGATACTGATGAAGAACCCGTGGCTGAAGCCATTGTGCGCGTAGTAGGTCGTAATGGAATGAACTTCAAGTCCCTGACCAAACCGGACGGATCTTATGAAGTCTCCATTGACCGATCAACGGAATATGTCATGATGGCGGGCAAACAGGGTTACCTGAACCGAAAAGCCGATCTCACCAGCGATCCGAACGAGGAGGATGCCGACTACGAGGTGGACTTCTATCTGCCATCCATTACTACCCCGGTCTTAATTGACAACATCTTCTATGACTATAATCAGGCACGTCTGCGTGAGGAGTCTTATCCATCGCTTGACGATCTGGTACAACTGCTCAATGACAATCCTTATACAGCCATCGAACTGGCTGCACATACCGACCGCGTAGGTTCGCAAAACTTCAACCTTGACCTCTCGCAGCGAAGAGCCGAATCTGTAGTGGATTACCTTATCAGCCAGGGTATCGACGAAGGACGTCTGACTCCAGTGGGCTATGGCAAGGAGTCGCCCAAGAAAGTAGATGAGAAGCTCCATGAACAATACGAGTTCCTGCCCGTTGGACAGGAACTCGATGAAAACTTTGTAAATTCGCTTGAGCCCACAGAAAGAGAGATTGCTGACCAGATAAACCGCCGTACGGAATTTCAGGTAATCTCTACAACCTGGGGCATAGAATAATTATTTCAGGCGCTTGCCAAGAATAAGCTTATCGCCAGAGTCATCAGCCTCATAGAGTTGAGGCTTTCTTGGACCCTTTCCTTCAGCATGATGTACGATGTAACGCAATTCGCCCTCGAAGGTGCGGAACAGCATGCCATGTCCGGAATTGTTGGCAATGAAAGGCTTCTCCTCCTGAATCCAAGGACCTGCAATAGTACCTGAAGCAGAGTAGCAGACGCCCTGAAGATAACGCTCGTCGCCCCATGTTGACCAGAACATGCCCAACTTACCTGTCTGGGTGCGGAACATCTGTGGGCCGTCAGTCACCCAACCTGGCATCTTCAATCCGAAGGTAGCCTCTCCAATCGTATTCATCTCACGGCAGAAAGGTGCTGCTGAAGCACGGAACATGGTGACAGGATGTTCAGAGATGGTATGTGTCAGATCTGATGACAACTCGATATAATCCATTGTACCGTCAATAATCTGTGTCCATTCATGCACAAAGATCATATAGATATGACCATCCTCCTCATAGAGCGTACCATCAATGCAATCCCATTCGTATGGTTCATAGTCATAACCTGGCTCAATGGCAAATGAGGTATAAGGACCCTCTACCTTATCCGAACGCAGCAGATAAGTCTGGTTGTGAGGCACGTTATATCGTCCAGGAATAGCCTGAATAATCTCGCCATGATCACTGTAGGTAGCTGCATAATAATAGTAGTCACCAATCTTGTGAATCTCGGCTGCGGCAGCAAATCCCGCATCCTTACACCATGTACCTGTGAGGTCAGCAATCTCGTATGGACCTTCCCACATCTCGAAGTCAGTACTCTTCCACATTCTGCCGCCAGAAGAGGTAAGATAATAAGTCTTCGTCTCTGGATCCGGATAGATAAACGGATCACTCATTGAGAGAGAGTCAAAAGGAATGGTACGGATTGTGTTCATAGCCTTCCTGCGGGCTTCCAGACGAGCGGCACGTCCTGTGGTATCGTTCGAATGGGTACCGCCGAAATTGTTCTGACCCAAATCTGCAGGAGGAGCCTGCTCAACAGGTTGGATTGGCTTACGTTCAGGACGGATAGCGTCCTCTTTCTGCTGTGTGCACGAAACCATGGTGACAAAAGCCGCAGCAGTGACGAATGAGAGTCTTGTCTTATTCATTGTATTATAGTATAAAGGTAATATTGGATTTCTCCAGATAAACACAGTAGTGGAAAGGAAGCTAACAAAGTTAGCAAGTTATAAGTAAGGGAGTGAAAGGGAAAAATCCTTTCACTCCCTTATTCTATTTGCAGATATTTACCGCTTTATCCAAATTGTCAGATTACTCCTCCACAAGGTTCAGAGCAATCTGAAGCTCATCAAGCTGAGCCTGATCAATGGCACAAGGAGCATCAATCATCACATCGCGGCCCTGATTATTCTTAGGGAAGGCAATAGTGTCACGGATAGACTCGATCTCAGCAAACATTGAGACAACACGATCCAAACCGAAGGCAAGTCCTGCGTGAGGAGGTGCACCATACTTGAAGGCATTGATAAGACAGCCGAACTGATCCATAGCCTTCTCAGGTGTGAAGCCCAGAAGGCCGAACATCTTTGCCTGAAGAGCAGAATCATGGATACGTACTGAACCACCGCCAAGCTCCACGCCATTCATTACGCAGTCATAAGCCCATGAGCGGACACGGCCCTGGTCGCTGTCAAGCAATGGAATATCCTCCGGATTAGGCATAGTGAACGGATGGTGAGTAGCATAGTAACGCTGGGTCTCCTCATCCCATTCGAAGAGTGGGAAGTCAATAACCCAAAGTGGCACATATTTAGAAGGATCACGGAAGCCAAGGCGCTGACCCATCTCCAGACGGAGAGCACAGAGCTGCTTCTGGGTGCGGCGACGGTCACCACAGAGGATAAGCATAAGATCACCGTTCTGAGCCTCCATTCGGTCACAGATAGCAGCAATCACTTCAGGAGCATAGAACTTGTCAATGCTTGACTTGATATTGCCCTGCTCGTCCTTACGTATCCAGATCAGACCCTTGGCTCCGATCTGTGAACGCTTCACAAAATCAGTGAGACCGTCAATCTGCTTGCGAGTGTAACCCGCACAGCCAGGAGCACAGATACCAGCCACATAAGCGGCATCATCAAATACGGTGAACTGACCAGCAGGCAGTACATCCATAACAGACTCTGGACGTGCGCCCTCTGCCTTAGGCGACTCCTTGCTTGGATCTACCTTAAGCTCCACGAACTTCATACCGAAACGAAGATCTGGCTTATCCGAACCATAATACTTCATTGCATCCTCCCAGGTCATACGTGGGAACTGATCAAATTCGATACCCTTGAGTTCCTTGAAAAGATGCTTCATCATACCCTCAAACATCTGGATGACATCCTCCTGATCAGCGAACGACATCTCACAGTCAATCTGAGTAAACTCTGGCTGACGGTCAGCACGCAGATCCTCATCACGGAAACACTTCACGATTTGGAAATAGCGATCCATACCAGCCACCATCAGAAGCTGCTTGAACTGCTGAGGAGACTGTGGCAAAGCATAGAACTGGCCGGGGTTCATACGTGATGGAACCACGAAGTCACGGGCACCCTCTGGCGTTGACTTAATGAGCATTGGAGTCTCAATCTCAAGGAAGTTATTTGCATCGAGATAGCGACGTGTCTCAAATGCCAGCTTGTGACGAAGCTCAAGATTTTTGCGCACACAAGGACGACGGAGGTCAAGATAACGGTACTGCATACGGAGGTCATCACCACCATCCGAATTATCCTCAATGGTAAAAGGTGGCACCTCTGAAACAGAAATTATATTAAGCTGGCTGGCAACAATCTCAACCTCGCCAGTAGGGATGTTCTTGTTCTTCTGCTCACGCTCACGGTCAGTACCCACTACCTGAATCACAAACTCACGACCCAACTTGTTAGCCTTCTCGCACAGTTCAGGGCTAAGAACAGATTCATCAAATACGAGCTGAGTGACGCCATAACGGTCACGCAGATCCACAAAGGTCAGACCTCCGAACTTACGTACGGTCTTAACCCATCCTGCCAGAGTAACTTCCTGGCCTACGTTGGCGAGACGAAGCTCACCACAAGTTTGTTTACGATACATATTTATTAATATTTTTTACAAATTACGAGCGCAAAAATAATAAATTATTTCCGCTTTTCCAAATTATCAGATTGAAAACGACTTTTCTGTAGGCAATAAAAGGTCATTTGCCATCTGCCCTATCTCAATCTTTACTTCAATAGCAGCTTAGTTCTGCCGACAAGATAGAATCCGCCATGCTCCATAGTGAAGCGATTAAGACCTGGTTCGCAAGGAAGAACATCCTCAAGCACACCATCCAAACGATAAAGTTTGAAGCTACGTTCAGCAGAAGTCTCAATGAAGATATCCAAACCAGTTGCCCATATCTTCAGGTGGTCAGCGCCCAACTCGTCCTGTGGTTCGTCTGGGTCCTCTCCTATCTCATCTGACCAACCCTCTTCCCAGATCATAATGGCACGCGTTGGAGCAGGAGAAGGGCTGACAGAAGAGGAGGTCATGAAGGTGCGGAATGGAACGATTGGAACGTAATCATTTACGTCACTTGCATCCCTATGATCCTTATCCACAAAGGCAGTACCTGTAGTATTGATTGCCCACTGATTAATGCCTTCAGCCACATGCAGGAACGTACCTTTGTGAACCTTTCCGTCAACCGTAGTAGTTACCACATTATCGTCAGAAACACTTATGGTAGTTGCTGCGCTCTCAAAGGTTGCCATCTGACGATAGTCTACACTTTCATACGCATCTGTCTTGTAATATGACTCCATTGAGAACTCATAGAAGTCATCACCAGGGAATGCTAAGATGTATGGAACCTCAGCGGTGAGAGGCACATAATCGACGAAAGTGTGACCGACAGCATACCAAGCATCATCGTGCTGATACATCTCATCATCATACTCATCTTCGCGAGTTTCAACGTGGTTGTTGTAGTTGAAGAGCGAAGTGAAATAGGTGTTGGCTGGGTAAGTATACTTAATTGCACTTTGATGCTCTGCATCTACGAAATTAACCCTTCCGCTAATTGCACTTTCAGCAGGACTTGCAAACGTTGCGAATGTCTTTGTATCCTCAGTTTTGGTTCCCACAAAGCCGCGCAACCAGTATTCATGATGCAGATCACTCTCTCCATAGAAGTGACTGATCTCACCATTCTTTTCTGCAGTTACCTTAGTAGCAGTGAATGGCAGGACGATGCCCTCCCATGCAGAGCCGCTATCATAACCGTAAGTAGTTACGTTGCGATAGTTCATAGGTCGACGCTCATACCAAGCTCGATTATTGACAGTGAATGCGATAGGAGCATTGAAGTCTTGCTTGTCCACGAGGTGGAAATAATTGGTGGCATACTTTGGTTGTGGATCAACAGCAGCACTATTGAATACCAGACTATGATAAGCAATAACACTTTCAGCAGTATTGTTCATGTATGTTCCCTCTGCAAAGACGGTATTCTCCTCATTGCTTCCGCCATGATATACGAGTAAGTTCTGAGTGACATGACTATTTGCAGCATTACTATAAGGAGTGCTTGCTATTGGATTGCCATACACATCATATTCCTTATTGCTATCCACGCTGAACGCTGTTGGCAAAGTTCCATCGCCATCACCTTCAGTGGTCATCGAGGTATAATCAATAGCTGTGAGTGTAGGTTTTAGAGCCCACGCGTCCTTATTATAATAGAACTTCTGATCCGATTTGTTCCGGTAGTAGCCAGCCGTCTCATATACGCGGTTACCGCCTTTAGCTCGCTTTTGAGCCAGAGTAGAAAGTGAGGGATCAAGATCCTCGCCCTTGGAAACGTCATTGATATGCATTGGGTAAGCATCAGCATTGTCACGATCGAGATGCTGACCGAAGAAGAGGTAGTCATTGGCATAGCCTATAGAAAGACCCTTATACGTGAAGTACTCTGTACCAGTGCCACTGACATCCACTGTCTTGTCTGCAACAGAACGAGTGCCTTCATAGAGAGGCTTGTTAATATTCTCTGCCTCAATCCAGCGTGCTGCATCATGAGTATGAGTTTGGTCGTGACGTGTCACCTCGTGGCCGTAGTTGGGGGCAGCCGTGCGAAGCGACCATACGCGATCTGTAGTAGCGTACTGGTAGTCACCATTAGCATAGCGGATAGCAACGTAGTCGGCATAGTTGACGTGGTCAGTGGTAGGATTGAATGTGTGACTCAGCTCATAAGCCTTACGGCCATACTTATAGTCATCATCACTAGCACTATACTCATAGCAGTTGCTCCGCATGCCAGTGTTGGCAATCGTACCGTTCACAAGACCCAGATTATAGACACTGCCAGTGAGATTGTCGCCAAGGAACGTCGTTTCGTATTCGCCGAGGTCAATGTGGTAGCCATCGCCATGGAAGTTACCTGCAAATGGCTGAGTGATGGTAGGCAGCGTTCCTGTCAATGTGATATCCTTCTGGAGGATGATATCCAAACCTGTAAGTCCGACAGGAATGTTGCCAGCATTTCCATCTGTTGCCATGTTCAGATAGTCAATGAATGCACGAAGGTCAGTTTCATCCTCAATGTAGATTTTTGCCTCAGCATAAGGTTGATTTTTCCCAATCTCATGATTTGGCACTTTAGGCATCGTTTCAATCTGCAGGTTCTGCGAGACTACATCCTTCATGCGGTGATAGTTATGCACCACAATCATGCGGTGTTCCTTCTTCGGCTCCTCCAGACTTGGCATTACAGGGAAGTTCTTACCACCGGCCGTAAAGATGTAAGCAATGGTGTACTCGTTCTGCTTATAGAGAGCAGGAATTGTACCTTCAGTGTTACCATCCAGATTTTCGCTGTACCAGGTGTCTGGTATGACTATGCCATTTTCAACATCCCACTCCCATACACCATGGTCGTTAATCTGCTTCAATGGCAGGATCTGCCATGACGCGGATGTGATAGGCATCAACTCAGGCGTCTTCACATTCAGACCGTCAGATGAGAATCCAATCATCTCACCAGGCAGGGCACAGTTCTTGATTGATACACCGCCTTCGAAGGTTGGACCCTGCAGATAGATGATGTTGAGCGTGATGGTATATTCATAGGTCTGCACATTACCTTGTGAATCCGTAGTCTTACCCTCCATATAGATCTTCACCAGTTCAGGTTCATCCAGATGGTTGACATATTTGCCCTCACCGCTGTTGTCAAGTTTATCCTGCAGATGGATGTTGAATTGTGGCAGTTTATTGTTCTGAACAGTCTTATCAGTGGTCAGATAACTGTCATCCGCACCAGCATTGTGTCGAGGCATGTCGTTTGCCCAGTCATCAGTAGCTACACCACCTATCTGGATATCGAATTCATAGTCATCTATCTCTTCTGGCGAAGTCTCGTTATTTTGCAGCACACCTTCATAACCATTCCTATGCGAGCTGAGCCATTCAATCTTCTTGATGTTGAGCTGACTATCCTTCTGCATGCCAGAGAGAATAATATTCGGATCATTATCCGTCAGGTCGAATGTAAGCGGTTCCTGATAGGTAAAGCCGGTAAGAGTCGTGGTAAAGAAGTATTTATTACCCTCTACGTACCAATAGTGAGCCTCATCGAGTGGCGAATGAGCCTTTGTGGTAATATCCTCTGTTGTACCGAAGTGTGTAAGGAAGCAGTCATCCACAATATACTGCGCACCATGTTCTGCTGTACCTACAATGCCTGGGAAAACAAAGTTGCCCGAGGTGTTGAGGAAGTACTCCTCCTTGCCATGTGCTCCATATTTCTCATGAATATTATCGGCATAGACATAACCACCACCTTCGCCCTCCACCAGAGTAAGGAGCTTCACTTCGCAAACACCCACGATAGGACCATAATAGGTCTTTGAGATGGTACCTTCATATTCCTGATTCTGTACGCGCAGACAGTAACCATTGTTGATACCGATGGCATTGCGGGCTGTACCCACATTACGCTGCTTGAAGATTTCAGTTGCTGCTGCATCCTTGACAGAGGAGCTATATGCATCAATGAAGTCTGCCTTTACCTTCTTGTACGAATACGAGCCTAATGAACCATTCGCTGTATGGAAGGTGTGTTCGGTATCGTCGAACTTATCGTTGGTGACAATAGAGCCAAGGTAGTGTACATTATTAAAGAACGCAAGATAATTACGCTGCTGGCAGCTACCGAAGTTGGCTCCATTACCGCCAGCACCTTCCGGAGCACTGATTTCACCCAATTTTCCGTCGGCTGCAAGTGAAGAATTCATCCGGAGCTCGTTGATACGTGTAATGCTGTAGGTAGTGGCATCAATCTGGTCCGTAGCAAAGTCCTGCGCACCCTGCAGCATGAGGCAGCAGTCGTTGATTGAGAGCAGATCCATACGCTGGAAGGTATTCAGCAGTACAGGATGCTTGGCCGTTCCCTGAGCATAGCCATAGCGTGTGACGTCTGCCGTACGGAAACCCTCGCAGAAGGTCAAGTGACCATCTCCATAAATACCACCTTCACCCGATAAGTCATAGTAATCACCTGCGCCGAATTCGCCTTCACCCTGGTGAGTGTACTTACCATCTTCGAGCAGGAACTTACCCATGGTTGAGCCTTCCTTGTTGGTAACCTGCTTGGCAATGAGTGTCGAGATGTGGATATGGTCGCGCTCGCTGCCTGTGTAAGAGGCATGATACTGATCACCTACCATCACGCTTGAGTTACCGCCATAGTCCAGCGTGCTTCCTTCGTACCCATATCTGCCATTGAAATTATGCGGATACAAATCAGTTGTAGCAGCATCATCCAGCTTATGCGTAGTGATCGAACCAGCTGATGCTGCCGTACTGTTGGCCAGTGAATAACCACCGCCATACACACCCTTACCGATCTTGATGAAGACATCGTCCCAACCGCGGCTTCCATCAGCAGTCTGTGGATTCTTCACTACTTGCTCAAACATAGCAGCCATGCCATCATTTGCTGCCACAATCTGCTGATAGACATTATCAGGCACGAGGTCGCCCTTCAAATACTTGATGCTTTGCTTCACCACCTTATTGCCATATACATCAAGTTTTTCTGTGTTCCAGATATCACCACGCTCTAGGGCATATTCGCCGGTTTCCTTGCAAGAATAGTAGGTAGGATAACCCACGATGACGTGCGTCGAACCATACATATCCGAAGCATAGCATCCGCCAGCCACATCGCTATAGACAAGGCCGTTGCGAATCTCTACTGTTGCATTACCGATGAGCTTACCATTACGTCCACCTCCGAATACGTTGTTGAACGATGGGTAAGAGCAGTCAAGCGCTTCAGGTGTAGTGCTGTACTCCTGGTTCTGGATATTCCATGATGATTCACCTCCCAGTAGCTCCTTTAGCTCTTCGCTCAATGTCGACTTACCTATCTCACCCATAGTACCCGTTTTCAGGCTACGGTCCATGTTGATAGTGACATTGCCCCATACATGCGAGTCCTGACCGAAGCCGGCGCCATACACATTGAAGCAGGCTATGTTGTTTGCAAGAGACTTATCCAGAGCCTCCTTATTGACGTAGCGAAGCATGTTGCTATAGAGGTTGAGTTCAATGTCGCCCTCTACCTCACCTGACTGGTAACAGCCACCATAGATGTTGCATGAAGGAGTATAGATACCATCGGCAATCCTCCATTGGTGGTCTTCGCCTTCGTTGTTTTCAAAATCTTGTTGTGACGTATATTCAGTCTCGAAGAGCTTGTTAAACTCCTCGTAAGTGTATTTCACACCTTTGGTACGATTATCATATAGGAAGTCATGCGCCTTAGCTGCCTCGAAATTCTCACCATGCTTGTTCAGTGTCTCAGGCTCCTTATTATCCGGAACATCCATCACAAGCGGCACGAACTGTGAGGCAATATCGAGCCTCATCTTCGTATTGCCATAGGTAGCTCGGTCAGTAATCTTACGGGTATAACCTCCATTTGACACAACGGTGGTACCGTTCTGATTGTACCTCACATTGGCATCCAGACAGGCAGCCACAATCTTGTCATATATAATAATATCGTGGTGGAAAGGCAGCGTCACAGTCTTATCCACAAGCATAGAGCCGCGGTTACCGCCGCCGCAGTAAGTACCGATATGAGCCTCAACAAGTGGCAGGTTGAGGTTAAAGTCCTTAGGCTGAGACTGCATATCTACCGCCATCATATAGGTATTCAGCAGATTCGTATTATGCAGTGCATCCTCTGAAGTCGGATCATTGAATGCTGTGTGAGCACCCATATCCTTAATATCATTGATTCTTGCAAATACATCAATGAACGAGTCCTGAGAATAAGCAAAGCCGTCACTTCCCATGAATACACCATTGAGCGTAACATAAGAGCCGATCTTGAACTTTGTGAAAGCACTCTCTCCATCGCCCGTCACGGTCGAAGCATTGCCACCGCAGAAGACGTTACCCTTGACGTAAGCCACACGTTTTGTTCCGCCATGATGTTCTGGATCAATGCCAGCAATGTTAAGGAAAGCCTTCTCCACTGACGGACGGACACCGTTGATGGTAAGAATCTTGTGTGTATCAGTGCCCAGAGTACCAGCTTGGTCATAATACGTAGTTCCATCTTTTTTCTTCTCAGGTATTCTATAGAAGATGCCGAATTCATCGTTTATTTCTTCGGTAATCTCTGTTGCCTGGCCATCATATTTGTAGAGATAGAAACCATTGCCCGAGCCGTAAACGTTACCCGATACGGCACCAGAGATATTCACATTTGTACCGAAATTCACCGTACCAGAGATATCGTTTCCACCATATACATTATCAATGTAGCCATCTGTAATGTTGACGGTAGCGCCATAGTAGTCCTCGCTTCGTGCAAAATCATCAGCCCGGAGAGGAGTCATGCCATCAGCCGCATAACCACCCGGAATGACATCTGATAATCGGCAGCCACCGAAGAGCGAATTGATGAAGATATCAGGTGAGTCAATGGTGATGCTCAGGCCACGAGGCGTATAGTTGGAATTAGAGCCATCTGAATTGTTCTCCACACCAGCAGATTGACTCTCCGTTCCATCCTTAGTAGCGGGCTTACCTTCAGGATTATAATAGGTCATATCGCCCATGTTTCCGCCGGAATAGACATTCTCAATCTTGCCCTGTTTCAAGTTCCACGTAGGCTGGATGTCCATCGTGGCGAGGTTGTTGCCACCGAAGAGACGCACCACATGGAAGGGGTCGATGGTCAGCGTGTTGTTATCCCAGCGGAAGCCAGTCTTCATGCCACTGAAGAAGAC
>JAZLJN010000026.1:0-9616 GCA_045617885.1 Bacteroidales bacterium
AAACTGGCAAGCCAAACGGTTCGGCACGACTGGCTGCACGCATCTGCGAGAAGGGCTTGCGCTACGACCTGACCGTGCCTTTTGCCCGCTTCGTGGTGATGCATCAGAATGAACTGGCTTTCCCTTTCAAGCGCTACCAGATCCAGCCAGTATGGCGTGCTGACCGCCCACAAAAGGGACGCTACCGTGAGTTCTTCCAGTGCGATGCCGACGTGGTGGGTTCGGATTCATTGCTCAACGAGGTGGAGCTGATTCAGATCATCGACGAGGTATTCCACCGCTTCGGCATCCGCGTTGCCATCAAGATGAACAACCGTAAGATCCTGGCTGGTATTGCCGAGGTGATTGGTGCGCCTGAACTGCTGGTGGATATCACCGTGGCCATTGACAAGCTCGATAAGATCGGCCTTGATAACGTCAACGCAGAGCTCCGCGAGAAGGGACTCAACGACGAGCAGATTGAGAAGCTGCAGCCTATCATTAAGCTCGAAGGCGAGAATCATCAGAAGCTCCAGACCATCAAGGAGACCCTCGCCTCTTCAGAGATCGGCGTGAAGGGCGTGGAGGAGCTTGAGTTCATCCTGGGCAAGGTGGAGAAGCTCGGCGGCACCCAGTGCCAGCTCGATATCGACCTCACTCTGGCTCGCGGCCTCAACTACTACACAGGTGCTATCTTTGAGGTGAAGGCACTCGACGTGCAGATCGGCTCCATCACCGGCGGTGGCCGCTATGACAACCTCACTGGCGTATTCGGCATGCCAGGAATGAGCGGCGTGGGCATCTCATTCGGTGCTGACCGAATTTATGACGTACTGAACCAGCTTGACCTCTATCCTACCGACGCGCTGCAGTCAACCCAAGTGCTCTTTGTTACTTTCGGTGAGACAGAACAGGACTTTGCCCTCCCACTGCTTGCCACCTTGCGTAAGGCTGGCGTCCGTGCAGAAGTCTATCCGGAGGCTGGCGCCAAGATGAAGAAGCAGATGAGCTATGCCAATGCCAAGAACATCCCATACGTAGTGATCATCGGCTCGGACGAGGTAGCCAACCAAGAGGTTACTCTCAAGAATATGCTTACGGGCGAACAGCAGAAGGTTAAAGCTACGGACCTGGCACAGCAATTCTAAACCAAAGGCAAAACAAAACTCAAAAACAAAGTATAATGAAATTCTCACCTATTTTCTTTGCAGCTGCCGCTACGGCACTCTCATGGAGTAGCTGCACTAACAACCAAAACAACGCGACTATGGATAATCCATTCCTCGTGGAGTCAACCCTCCCTCATGGCGCCATGCCTTTTGACCAAATTAAGACTGAGCACTACAAGCCAGCCTTTGAAGAGGGCATGAAGCAGCAGAATGCAGAGATTGACGCCATCGTAAACAATCCGGAAGAACCAACGTTTGAGAACACCATCGTAGCCCTTGACCACTCTGGCCGCACACTGGACCGCGTGGCAGGTGTATTCTACAACCTCGTAGAGTGCGACGGCACGGATGACATGCTGGCTCTCAGCGAGGAGCTGCAGCCTATGATGAGTGAGCACTCGCTCAACATCAGCCTCAACGAAAAGCTCTTTGACCGCATCCAGAAAGTGTGGGACAAATATCAGACAGAAGAGGCTAAGGCTACCCTTACGACCGAACAGCAGCGTCTGCTGAAGAAGACTTATGACGGCTATGTACGCAGCGGCGCTACCCTGAAGGGTGCAGCCCGTGAACGCTGGCGTGAGATTTCGGCCCAGCTCGACTCGCTCACCCTTGCCTATGGCCAGAACGTACAGAAGGGTACAGCTGCATGGAGCTATCAGCTCTATCCTGATACCGACCTTGAGGGTCTGCCAGGATTCGTAAGCGAGGCTTTGAAGGATAATGACTACAAACTCACCCTGCTGGCTACCAGCTACCGCCCATTCATGACATACTCAAGCCGCCGCGACCTGCGCGAGATGCTCTATAAGGCCTACAACGCCCGCTGCGTGGGTGGCGAATTTGACAATACAGAGAACATCCGCAAGATTGCTACCCTGCGTCAGGAGAGTGCTGAGCTGCTCGGCTACGAGACCTTTGCTCAGTACCGTGTGGTGAACAATATGGCTCATACCCCTGAGGCTGTGAACGGTTTGCTCAACCAGCTCCTTGATGCCTACAAGAAGCCTGCGCTCAACGATGTGAAGGAGGTGGCTCAGCTGGCTGCCAAGGAGGGTGTGAAGGATCTCATGCCTTGGGACTTCAGCTACTATTCAGAGAAACTGAAGACTGCCAAATTCAATGTAAACGATGCACAGGTGAAGCCATATCTCTCACTTGAGAAGGTTCGTGCCGGCGTGTTCGGACTGGCAGGCAAGCTCTACGGTGTCAGCTTTAAGAAGCTCGATGTACCTGTTTACAATCCTGCTGCCGAGTGCTTTGAGGTGCTTGACGGCGATGGCAGCTACCTAGGTCTGCTCTATACCGACTTCTACCCACGCCCAGAGAAGCGTCCGGGTGCCTGGATGACAGAATTCAAGGGTCAGTGGCTGGAGGACGACGGCACAGACTCACGTCCACACATCCAGATCGTGATGTCGTTCAGCAAGGCTATCGGCAACCCAGGTGAAGAGGGTTACGTACCTGCACTCCTGACCTATGATGAGGCTACAACCTTCCTCCATGAGTTCGGACACTCTCTGCACGGCTTGCTCACCAAGTGTACTTACGGTTCGATGAGCGGCACCAGCGTATCACGTGACTTTGTGGAGCTTCCTTCACAGTTCAACGAGAACTTCATGGGCAAGAAGGAGTTCCTTGACACCTTTGCAGAGAACTATGAGACCGGAGAGAAGATTCCACAGGAGCTCATTGACCGTCTGCATGAGGCTTCAAACTATCAGGCAGCATACGCTTGCGTACGCCAGCTTTCGTTCGGCATGCTCGACATGGCATTCCATTCTTTGGGCAAGGGTCAGCAGGGCGGCACGGTCACAGAGATTGACCAGCGCTATCCAGAGCTCCAGAATGTAGAGGCATTTGAGGCAAAGGCAATGAAGCCAACGGAGGTAATGCCTCGCGTAGATGGCGCTATGATGGCTACCTCATTCACCCACATCTTCAGCGGCGGCTATGCAGCTGGCTACTACAGCTACAAGTGGGCAGAGGTGCTTGATGCTGATGCCTTTGCCGTATTTGAGAAGGAGGGTCTCTTCAATCCAGAGACAGCCAAGCGTTTCCGCCACATCCTTGAGAGCGGCAACACCATTGATCCTGCCGAACTCTACCGCGAGTTCAAGGGTGAGGATCCTGACATCAAGGCGCTGATGCGTCGTGATGGAATCATCAAATAATAAAAAATGATAATTGACATCTTCTACATACTCCTCGGTTTTCTCCTCCTCATCAAGGGAGGAGATTACCTTGTGGAGGGAGCAGTAGCCATTGCCCAGCGAGCTAAGCTGAGCAAGATGGTAATCGGAATGACCGTTGTAGGCTTTGGCACCTCCATGCCAGAGCTGCTGGTGTCGGCACAGTCGGCACTGGTAGGCAATTCTGGTATCGCCATCGGTAATGTGGTAGGTTCGAACATCGCCAACATTGCATTGATACTCGGTGTATCTTCCATAATTATTCCAATCGCTACCACCCGAACCACGCTGAAGATTGATCACCCTTTTATGATGCTCTCGGCGCTATTGTTCGTAGCCGTAGCCATGATGGGAAGCATCGAACGCTGGGCAGGTGTGCTCTTTGTGCTGATGCTGGTTGGTTTTGTCTCCTATCAGGTCATTGCTTCGCGCAAAAAGAGTGCTGCTGCCAGCATGCAGTCACAGGAGGAAGAGGCGGAGACCAAAGGACCTATGCCACTATGGAAAGCGATGCTGGTGGTAGTGGTGGCATTTGCTGCCATGGTCTTCGGTTCGGATAAACTGGTAGAAGGTGCTTCTGATATCGCAAAGGCGCTGGGTGTGAGTGACCGCATCATCGGACTGACCATTGTAGCCGTAGGCACCTCACTGCCCGAACTCTTTGCCTCAGCAGTAGCAGCCAAGAAGGGCGAATCAGACATGGCTATTGGCAATATCATCGGTTCGGTCACGTTCAATATTCTCAGCGTCATCGGCCTCTCCGCCATCATCTGTCCTATCCAGGATAGTAATGTAGGCTTCGGGTTCGACTACCTGATCATGCTGGGACTTGGCGTACTACTATGGATCTTCCTTCGCACGAAATACACCCTTGAACGCTGGGAAGGCATCATTCTGACACTCTTATATATCGGCTATCTGGCCAAAACCATTCTCTTATGACCAAACAGGAACTGCGTAAGCAAGTAAGTGCTGAAATAAAAAAGATGAGTGCCGCTGACCGCGACACTCAATCTCTCTTCATCTGTCTCCAGATACTCGGCACCGCCGAATGGCAGGAGGCACAGACTGTGATGCTCTATCACGCCCTCCCAGATGAGGTTTCGCTTCAGCTCCTCATTGACGATGCCAGCGGTTCGGGCAAAGAACTGATCATCCCCGAGCAAGGTGCAAATGCTCCGGTTATTCCGGATGAGGTGCTGGAACAGATTGACTTTGCTATCATCCCTGGCCGTGCCTTCACCCGCAATGGCAAACGAATGGGACGTGGTGGAGGATGGTATGACCGCATACTGCCCAAGATGAAATGCCCGAAATGGGGTGTTGCTTTCGGATGCCAGATCAAGAAGGAGATACCTACGGATGAGTGGGACGTCAGGATGAACAAGGTAGTGACGGCGTAGTTACAATATGAAATTTGATTCGATTTTTAAGGAGGGCAGTCGATACCGTGCCCTGTTTCTCTCATTGTTGCTTTGTGCCATAGGCAGCGGATTGCATAAGGGAATCCTGGACAACTATGTGGCAGAGATGGCTCAAATGAATGAGTTGGACCGTGGCATCATGGAGTTCTTCCGCGAGATACCGGGACTCTTGCTGATTCTTATTCTGGCGGTCTTTTACCGTTCAACGGCAGAGACGATGTACAAGGTCTCCATGATCTTCATGGCAGCAGGTATGATTATGCAGTCCATGATTGATCCCAACAAGGTGTTGGTGATCATGGCTATCTTCATCTACTCTACGGGCGAACATATTCAGATAGGCATGCGTAATACCCTGACGCTGGAGTATTCCAAGCAGGGTCACGGCGGTTTGGCTCTGGGCTACCAGAGTTCGATGATGCAGATAGGCAATCTGCTGGGTTATATTGCCGTGATTGGAGCCTTTGCCTACGTTGCATCCAGCCGACTATTCCAGCCGGTCTTCATGATAGCGGCTGGATTTATGGTGATAGCTATGTTTGTCTCGTTCCAGCTGAGGGGCAACAGCAAGACCGACAAGGACAAGAGCCGCTTCTATTTCCGAAAGAAGTTTACCAAATACTACATGCTTGAGATCTTCTATGGCGCCCGCAAGCAGGTATTCTTCACCTTCGGACCCTATGTATTAATCCTCTTCTATGGAGCAGATGCCGGAACAATCAGCCTGCTGTTTGCCATTTCAGCCATAGCCTGCTTCGTACTTTCGCCAATGGTGGGCAAACTGATTGACCGCATCGGATACAAGACCGTGATGGTGGCAGATACGCTCATCCTGGTCATTGTCTGCTTCTTCTATGGCTTTGCGCATCATTTGTTCTCCATGGAGGTGGCGTTCATTGTTTGCTGTGTGAACTACATTCTCGATTCTATCATCTCGCTTGCCTCTATGGCGTCGAACGTCTATGTGCAGGATATCTCTGACAGCAAGGAGGAAATGCGAGCCACCATCTCAACCGGCATTTCGGTCAATCACCTCATCACCATCTTCATCGCCCTTCTGGGCGGCTGGATCTGGAACCTCCTCGGCATCGAGACTCTCTTCATCATCTCCGCCATCCTCGGCCTATGCAACAGCCTCTATGCGGCTACGATAAAGGTGAAGAAGAATTAAAAATGGGCGAAGACACAGCTGGAAGAAGTTAGCCGATAATCTTGTCATTTGTCACGATTGTCATTAAGAATTTCTTCAAAAATAATTTACGACCGGCATCAATCATAAGTAAGAATTGATGCCGGTCGTAAATTAAGAAGGGGAAGATGCAAAGAGGAGAAGTCGCTTACCGCTTATACACGAAGAGCAATAGCATGCATGCGGATTCATCTCTGCCTCCATCTTCAGTTTCTGCTCCAGATTATACATATCGCGACCCCGCTTCGCGGGGATTTCTGGTTAATAAATCAAATAAATCTGAATGAATCAAATAATCAAATAAAATGTTTATTCTGTGACAGGACGAACACTTCGACCGTCGTAGCGGTGATCGTTGCCGTTGTACGGGTCGATGTAGCTGCTGTAGAAGTACAGGCTGTACGCGTAGCTCTGGTTGTTCGGCGTACTCGACCAGTAGAAGCCGTAAGAACCATCGTTGATGAGGCTCGTGTAGTAGCGGTAACCGGCAGCGGGAAGGAAGATCCAATTTCCGTTGGTGCCTGTCACCTTATAGCCATAAACTGTATTCTTGGCACCCCACTTCCATGTGCAGTTGTAGTACAACTCATCGAATTCGCTTTGTGTCGGCATGCGCCATGATCCGCCCCATTTCTGATGGGCAACATCGTATTCTGTACCGCTGATATCGCCAAGATTATCCCAAACTTGCTCTTCGCTGTCAAAACCATCTGCATCGGTACCTGTTTCAATACGGAAATACTCATAGGTTGCTAGCGAATAATCAGATTTGGTCGCAACTTCTCCCCATGCATAATAATCGCCATACTCCTCAGGAGCAGTTGCACCTACATTGAATGATGCCCACTTCAAGCCAGATGGCAAGCCAAGATCAACGGCTACGTACTGATAATCGTCCTTATCAAGAGCGAGCGCGTAATTGTACGCATTGCCTGCCTCCATGTTCTTGCCAGCAGGCAATGTCTGGCTGTAAGACACGCCGCCATTGCCTGATACGGTGAAGGTCAAGATGCTGCCGCTCAAATTGACAGGCGCCATCATCATGTAGATTGTGACTGTTTCATCGGCCTCAACAGCAACATTTTCAAGCTTGATCTCTGTGTAAGTAGAGGTTGCAACTGATGAAATTGATGGTGTAGCAGAAGAAAGATTGACTGTTCCCTTCACTACGAATGGAACATTGTTGCTTGCAATACGTACTGTCTTAAGTGTATTAGCCTCTGGTATGGTGAGCTGCATACGCACGAAGCAGCCAAGGTGATTGAGCGTAAGGTCAACGCTACCATCTTCGTTGGTCTCTGTAGCTCCTGCAGCAAGGAAATCGTAAGCGCCCAGATGATTCAAGGAGCCATCTCCATCCTGCACCTGACCAGTATAGTCAAATGCGAGGCGGTCCTCCTGTACGAATACATTGTGACGGTCAAATGGATAGTATGCTGCATAGTTGAAAGCCGCACGGAGCGCCCACGCTCCGCCATTGAAGTTCGCAGTATTTGTGCCTTCTCCCTCTGAGATTGGGAATGCCACCTGATCGCCGCCAATAGGATAAATTCCTAAGGTGTCACCCAACTGCCAGTCAGTATGCATGGCTCCGCTCACAATACTGTGAGCCGTTCGCGTCTCTTTGGCAAATGGAGAATCCGGCAAGGTAACACGGATGCCAGTGACTAACTCAGAATCAAGGCGAACTGCCTCATTCGTTACTATCTCATCTGAATTGCTGCAGGAATTCAGCATCAGGCTACATCCGGCACCTGCCAGTATAGCCATTACAAATGTTTTCTTCATGTTTCTGTTGTTTGAAATGATTGATTACTGGAATGGAGCATCAGGAATGTATCCTCCGGTGTTTCCTTCATCACCTCTTCCATCGCTATCACTAGTTGCGATGATGTCTGCTGAGTTGATCTCTACAATTGCCAACTTGGGTTCAATAAAATTCTTTTTCATAATTGTAATTAATTTTTGTGTTTTATACATTTTTGATTTCATTTTCAGTAATTTTTAATTTAATCGCACATGATTCTCCATTGTCCCATAGGACTATCTTACTATCATAATCTACAATGAGTGGAGTCTTTTTGAATATCTGCCCACAATTATCAGATAATTCGCAAAGATTATTTTTAGGGCATTTGTATATTATTTCTTTTATTGCTGACCATTGTATATTTAAATTTGTATAAGGGATATTATCTGCATCCAAACACGAAACTATGATATCTTTGCCTTTGGCATCTTTTTGTTCAATTCCAATTTCTTTATACAATGCCAATACATTCATAGTCCTTTTTGAATTATCAGATATGACAACATCATTGAAAGGTAAAGATAGTGAGTTCGTATCAATCCCAATCATATAATCACCATCATTCATTGAATGCGAATAGTTCAAGATATCCTTGATAAACAAGACCGCAAATCGTTTATCTTTGCCATTCTCTCCAAAATCGAAAATGTATTGGTTTGCCTTCAAATCTTCTTCTTTTAAAAAATAGGAAAATTGCTTACTGCAAATATAATACAACATACAAATAAACTACATCCCCAGTTCCTCCGATCTCAGCATTTATATTAATGTGTTACATCCAGACACAAGAAAAGCGTGAGGAACTGTCCTTATTCATCTTATCACAGGCTCTGGAAAACCTTCAAGGAAATGAATAACTACAATCACCCACGCCGGGATTCTTATGATTGTGATAAACGGCTGTTACTTAGGTATGTATTCATATATATACGGTTAAATGATACCACATTGTTCCCAATCAAAATCTATGGAAGCGAGGCAAGGGAAAGACCATAGAAACAATATAATAAAAGCCCAATTGTAGCGAAAAATAGATTAAGATCTATTAACATCAATTTTGCATTTGTTAACTGCGATATTTCCACAAAATAAGACTATTTATAGATGCCAATATTTATTTGAAAACGTTAATACAGAAAGGAAGCATACTAAATCTATGGTGTGGTTTCAGCAAATAGCCGCTGTCTTTATCCGTTAATCATAACTCGAATCTAGAGAATGTATTTTTGGAGATGGTAAATTACAATTACACATTATTTATATTTAAATAGAGAATTTTTTTTAAAAAGATAAAGAAAAAAGATACAACTTATTCAAAAAAGATGTATCTTTGCACCACCATCGCTTGTTAGCCCAATGGGTGGGCAAGAGGTGGTATTTACATAAAGAAAGACGTATTCGACGTTTATCTAAGGGATACTCAAACTTTCCACAATAGAGTAAACCTCCTTTCGATAAATAGGCAACGAGACGTCTACGTGATGTGTTTATATTCACATCCCAAGACTGGAATTGTATCCGGTTGTCAAAACTGAATGCAAAAAGGTCAAGGGTTCTGTATATTCACATTAGGCGTGGGCTTTTGGAATAGGGAAAAAGAATTATAGGGGAACAAAGAAATTTGAATATAGATAGGTGTAACAAACTGAAAAACAAGATAAAATCGGAAAGATACGAGTATTAAATAATCTAAACGGAATAGCGATTAATTGGGGATATGTGGGAACAATCCCGGGAAAAGTTCCTATCTTTGTGCAGCGAAAAATAATCATTTCAAAGCACAAAGAAAATGAAAATAACAACTTATCTTACTTCAATCAAGCGCAAGGGCAGTGAAGACGTCCAGCGCAATG
>JAZLJN010000027.1:0-50970 GCA_045617885.1 Bacteroidales bacterium
TCGGCAGGTATAACCATAGATGAAGTACGATGGGCACAAGAGCAGGAGTATTCCAGTATTCAGGATGCTCTAATAGCCTACGAAGGAGAATTAATGTTTATTGAGGAACAACAAGAAAATGCATAGAAATAGGGAGGAATAAACTATGATAAAGAAAGTATTTGATAAAGGTGACAGGTCTATTGTTCGTATGGAGTGCGGTGCAACATTCAACGAGCAATGCTTTGATATAGCGGAATATGTGAAGGAAAACCGCGACAATTCTTGCATTGCAGATTATGTGCGTGGCTCGGCATTGAACCTGTCATGGGACGTTGCTTGCAGTTTCGCTGAGACCTACAGCAACAGGATGCTTGATGATGTCTGCGACCTTCTTAGGGAAATGGATTTCTTTAAGTCCGATGAAGGCATCAGCGAGGCTTGCATGGAAGACCAGTTTCGCAAAACACTGTTAGGGGTAGAATAATTCGTCCAATTGATTATGAAGAAAATTATGTTTTCAGACATCCTAATTACTAACATGATAAAATAAACAACTATGGCAACAATATTTGAAAGGGCATTTCAATATGCCTACGATAAATGCGGATGCAGGAAATGCAATATAAAGTGTAAGATGAATGACCTTATCAACATGGATGTGACATGTGACAAGCATAATGCTTACAGGAAATTATATATTAAGATTGCTACCGAGCAACGCAAGATAGACATCGAGAAGGCGGTATCTTATGCATCCGTATTTTTCAGTCGCCCAGAAATGATGAACTTTGATAAGGCACTTGAAGATTTTCGCAAATCAATGGAGGAATTATGAGTACGAAGAGGAAGATACTGGAGGTGGTCAATAAGATTGCCATGGCAAAGAGTGTCAAAGCGATCAACCAGATTGATGCTTACGACAATGAGAATGTGATCCACAAGATGACTGATGAGTTGGTTGAATTGCACGCTGAGTACAGGCGCAAGCAGAATACGCCTATAACACGGGAGCTACTGGAGAAGAATGGGTTTGAGGTTGATGTTTCTCGCGTCATGCTTCCGTTTAAGACTTGGCGACTGAAAGCCAACCGTGCGTTTTGTTTTGATGAATACGAGGAGGATAGGCGTTATCTGTACTATGGTGAGTTAGTGTTAGTTAAAAAAGGAATTTTCATGCTTCGATTTGCCAACAAGAGGGTGGACATGAAGACAGTTGCAGACATAGAAGATGCGCTTGAATTGTGTGGAATAGATAATATACTCAAACTGACAGACGAACCATGAAAGCAAGAATTAAAAAGAAAATCGAAAAGAAACTCTCGAAGTTCCTGGAAGTACACCGCCTATTCCACCTGGTTTATACACCGGAAAGATTCAAGCTGACATCAGGTGTAGCCAGAGGCGTTTCACAAACAATCAACAAAGTATACAAGTACAGATGATAGCACACGAAGTATGCAAGAAGGCTCTCGAAGCCTATGGGATCAACAACCAGATGTGGAAGACCATCGAGGAATGTGCAGAGCTCCAGGATGCCCTGGCCAAGTACAAGACAGGCAGAGCAACCAAGGAAGACGTAATCACCGAGATAGCAGACGTGCAGATTATGTGTCAGCAACTCTCCATCTTCTTTGGCGAACAGGAAGTAAATTCAGAATTTATCCGCAAGCTGGAAAGACTACAAACAAGAACCGAAAAGAAACTTAAAGAAGACGTACAATGAAAGCAAGTGACTTAATGATCGGCTGCTGGGTGCATTTCAATGCAGTGGCCGGAATGCTGTCTAAGGATCGTGACGCTCAGGTAACAGGCATTCTCGAAGACTGTATAGCCATCGGGAAACGCGGCACTGACATCTTCAACGAAGACTATTACACACCCATCACCCTCACCGAGGAGATACTGAATGCCAACCACCTGCAGCTGGGAAAGAACGAAATAGCAAGCAGACGTGAATCTCCTGGATGTGCAGACAAGGCAACTATCATCATCACCAGGAAACAGATAGACATGGGTAGGCACCATCCTCCAAAGGTCACCTACAATGTCTTCATCAGCAACCACGAAACATCTCTCTATGACGGTGGAATATTCAACATCAAGCTACAATCCGTACACCAACTCCAGATAGCACTCCACCAGGCTGGACTCATATACATGGCCAAAAACTTCAAACTCGAATAACTACTATGGGCGCAACAAGACAACAACACGTCATCGCAGACATCATGATCGCCGACCGCTACTACAAAACCTTCCGTGGTTACGTGCCATCCAAACTATGCTCATGGCCAACGGCTCCTGTTCATGGCGAGTATCATCCCAGGATCTGAAATCTGCCATAATCGCCAAGTGGCCATCACTGGCAAACAAGAACTTTGAAATATGCTGCTAATATGGATCACATCGAAGAATTGAAAAACGCCAAGAAACTTGCCAAACGACTCCGCATGGAATACATCGACAAGTACACACAGCGAAGCTATGAGATACTGGACAGGCTCCCCAAGTTTGGCACACTCTACCGCCCATGCGACCTCATACCATGGATCTCACAGTACATCGCCCATCGGGAGGCAAGGGAAGTGCTACACGACAAACGACCATGCATCTTCAAGTTCCAGGATGCAGTGCAGTGGGTGGCATTCTGCTTACCTGGATGGTCAAACGTGCCTGCCATACAGGACATCATACACACCTACATCTACGAAAAAGGTAACCAATAACACACCACACACATTATGCTCTCTCAACAAGAAAAACAAGTCGTAGACCAGAGACTACAATCCAATGTACGCTACGTCAAGCTGCAGAAGCTCTACCACAAATACACCCAGCAGCACGATTACGTACGTGCAACAAAAGCCAGGAAGGAAATGGAATGCATTGCCTTCGAGTACATCAAGCAATACGAGATCGAACTGGGACACAACAAGAAGTCATTCAACGAACTGACACTCACTCTCAACGACGATCAGGTTTGGGACTTCCGCTCGCGTGCGACATGTGCCGGATTCATTGCCACATCCTGGACACATGTATTCGTGACATGAATGACATTCTACAGAAAGGTGGCAGTGACTTCCGCGTCGAAGTCTTCGACGACGTAAACGACTGCGCCCAGAAGCTCAAATCACTCTTCACCCACTTCAAGGGCAATTCCGAGGCACACGAAATACTATGGGCCGACTACGCCGACAGCATAGAGCAATACCTGTTCATGCGCTGTCACGCCTACAACAAGAAGGACATAGCACTAAGTAACAAAATAGCACACAGACAGCAGCCAATCAATAATCAGCAAAATCAAATTTGACGTGTTTCATAATTAGCATTTACCACACGGCCTTGCCCTGTACGCAAAAGGCTGCTCGTACATGGGCAAGGCTTTTTCCAAACATTACATCCTATGATAGCATTAGCAACACACAACAGCGGAACAGGAGAAGCATCTGGTGGCATCCTCTCCCATCTCGTAATCCCATTCGCTCGCTGCCAGCGAAAGACACTCATACAGCAGTTAAACGCCGGAGCACGCTACTTCGACTTCCGCATCCGTCGTCATGGCGACAAATATGTCTTCGCCCATGGCCTCTGGCACAGCAGGCAGGATGCAGAGAGCCTCATCTGGAAACTTGCAGAATCAGCGTATTTTCTCAGAATAGACATCTTCGCCTCTTTCACCTACGAGGGCGAACTTGACTATACACACCGCCTGGGCTTCATGAATTGGGTTAAAAACATCTGCGACCGCAGTCTGATCAGTTTGGATTACATTGCCATACGCAAACCTTCCTGGGAGAAGATCTTCGAGAATAAAGACCTGACACACATTCTCGAATACCATTTCTACCCCATCAACTTCAACAGTGGCAATTACCGCTGGCTCTTCCCGGTTCCTCGTTTCTGGAGCCTCATCTACAACATCAGACACCGCAAGGTGCAGCCATCACGCTCACAATCATCACATACCTGGCTCTTCTTAGACTTCCTGTAGACCATGCACCAACCACCCAATCAATGCCACACCTGCGTCCACCATCGCAACTGCATCAACGGCATCTACTGCACCAGGTTCCATCAGTATGTCGAGAGGCTTGCCGTTCCACTTTGTGCCGATGGATCTCCACGCATCAGCAACACCTTTTATTCCGATCACCCACCCCAAAATTAAAAGATAAACACATCATCTCTCATGCTTTTATTACCTTTGTCCGCAAAAAATATCCTACGACAATGAATATACTACATTCCATTCGCCGATATTTCGCATTCCGTCGGCTGTCTATCATCCTGGATCCACGCGACAACTCCGTCACCTTCGATCCTCCACTGGTTCGTCACATGGACATACTGTCACAGTCCCAGGCATTCATCTACACCTTCCGCGTCAAGCACAAGGTCAGGCACTGGCTCCTGCCGTTCCTCTCCAAGGGAACGCGCGAATACTATGCCTTCGCCCTCAACCCTCCATCCATCGATCCACAATCCGACTTTGTGGCACAGGTACAGGTCGATGACTCCACAGGCGACATTGGTTACGAATGCCTCTGCCCAGGCGTTTCGCGCATAGCCTACGACCTCGGCCTTCCCACCACCCTACGCTCTCGCCTGGCTGTCATTCCTCACCGCACGAAGGGCAAGGATGCCTTCACCTATTATCGCATAGTACCTCCATCACGCTTTGCAGCCAGCAAGCTGCCATCAACGTCCAACGACGAAATCCTTCACTCAGAATTTTCACAGAGCCTCATCCATGAGGCCAACAAAGATCGCCTCGAAGAGCTCGAACGCCTTCGCCAGGAAGCTTACGATCGAATGAACAAAACACACAACAATCAATAACCCAAGTCCCCGATGGTTCTCCATCGGGCTTTTAAGCATATACACAATGGACAAAGAAATAGTTTTCAGTGGCACGACCACCACACCCAGCGACTACGCCGCTCCTGATGGCGACCTACACCTCTCCATCAACGCTATCCGCGAATACGATGTCACCCATCCCATCCAGCAACCATACATATCATCGTATGCTGAGGTGGATGGTGGAATACCCATCTTCATCCATCGCTCGCCAGACTTTCATTCACCACACATCATTATCCAGAAAACAAATGGTCTGTCATGGCGAGCATCTGACGGGAAACCTGCCAAGACACCTGTCATAGCAGATACTTCTGCCATCAATACGGTCAAGAGTATCAATAGCATCGGTCACTGGCTCATAGTCACTGACGATAGCAGTACACACTACATTCTTTTCGAGGACGATCAGTACCAGTATCTTGGCACCCATCTTCCATACGCCCACGTCAAACTGTCTTCAACACCCGAGCTGTTGACTCATGCTGTCTTGGGCACTGGATATGATTTCAACATCATCAATCATTCCAGGTCGGTTGTCAGCTTCGATGGACTGAAAGAAATACCATCCGAGAGCAATCCTTCCGTCCGCATCCCCGACGATCAGGCCGATGCATTCAGCGAAAAAGCAAAATCCGTATTCCTCGAACTTGTCAAGGACGTTACCGATATGGGACTGTTCCTGTTCCCACACCTCATCCGTGTAGGTATCAGGTTGTACAATGGCAGCATTGTCAATGTCACAGAACCCGTCCTTGTCTACGGTGTGAGCACAAGGCACGCACTCATCGCTCCGTATATCTACAATTCAAATGGCATCCGATCAGGTGAGTTCATGGCAGGTGTCGCACCTTATCGTCTCAGCTTCCTCATTGATAATCTCGAAGAGCTATCCAGATGGAGCGAGGTTGTCAAGGGCATCGTGTTCTATTCCTCATCCGCCATCTACGACTTCGACCAGAATGGACGTTTCGACCACCTGATCAATGCCAAATATAACAGCAAGAATTTCTGTTGCGTCGCTATCCCAGAGCATCCCATACCATTGTATAAGCAGATTGAGAATGTCAGCACGTATTACAAACTCTACGACTTCGACCTGGACAATGACAACGACAAGGAGTCATACACCAGCATATCCGTCCAGGGCAGTTTCAATGAGGATGTCACCATTTCCTTCATGTCCAGTGGCGATACAATATCAGAAACAATAAAATTCACATCAGAATCTACTGCAACCGAGAACGCTGCAAGAATATCAGCTATGCTGCTTAAACATGGCCTGACAGTCTATGAGACGGGAAGGAGAAACATACAGAAGAGAAAAATCATAGACAAAAAAGTATATTACGGTGGAACATACATCGAAAGAGTTACACTCGCCGTCGTAGGCAACTTCAACAGCTTTGCAATATCCGGCGACAGCCAACAAAAGTTAAGCTACGCCAACCGTCCAGGACAGCCCATCCCTTCATCCCTTCTCACACTCTCCGCACTCGAAACGTCAGATCCATTCCGCGAAGAGTCACAAAACATGTCACTGCGGCCAATCTCTGCAGCATATACCATCAACTACAACATGAGGCAGATCTATGCCGACATCAGCAAGCAGCTCTATTCACCAGGAAAGATGCCAGTCTTTATCAACGGAAGCGACTGCGGACGATACAACAGGTTCTTCTGGCACATAGCCATAGACGGAAAGACAGTCATCGTAAAAACTGAAAACGAAGAGCTCAAAGGTAATGGAGATCTTGAAGAAATCCATTACACCAACTCACTCGCACACCTGTCATACCCCGACATCAGGTGCTTCAAGGTCATCGTGCGCACAAACAATTATCCTGACCCATTATATTATGAGTTCCCACTTACACGCTCTTCACACTTTGACATATCGCAGTTCATCCTTGCACCCTATCTTCGGTCTGTGGTGTGCTACATTGATTTAGAAAATTTTGGGAACGAATGCGAATACATAGAACCATCACAAGCAAAGGATATAGATAAATATCGCATAGGTATCACCACAGATCCCGTCACAACAGTAGGCTATCTCGAAAAACTTCCCTCCACCATCATCACCTCCAACCCCATGAACCCCTTCACCTGGGATGCCATCAACGAGCGCACCGTGGGTTCTGGCCGCATCCTTGGCATTGCCACAGCCGCCAAACCACTCTCCGAAGGCCAGTCCGGTCAGTACCCACTCTACGCCTTCACCACCGATGGCATATACTCCATGTCCGTCGGTAGCGATGGCAGCATCAATCCCGGTCAGCCCATTCTCCAGGACATTGTTTATGGCAATGGAGAATCAATCACATCCCTCGACAACTCCGTCATCTACGCCTGTGACCGTGGCATTGTTGAGCTCCAGGGTGGAACCGATACCGTCCTCTCCGATCAACTTCGCGATAAGCCTGTTAATCTGTTCCCATCTGTACAGGAAGAACTCCTTCCATCACTTACATCAGTCTTATCCAAAAACTTCAAGCACCTCGTCGATACCGACATCACAGCTGTCATTGACAACCACACCATTCCACTCTCCGATTTCATCTACGATGCATCCATGCTCTACGACAGCACTTCACAGCGCATCTACATCTTTAGCCGTGTCTTCAATGAGTCCGCCCTTGTCTATTCGCGCAAGTCACAGACCTTTGGTCTTGTTACGCTCATAAACACACGCTTCATCCGCACCATCAACAGCTACCCCGACTCTGTTTTTGTCGCTGAGAACGCTGACGATGAAGTCCGTCTCTGCTCCTTCTCGGAATCGTCCCTTCTCACCCAACCATCCCGCCAGGCAGACATCGACCTATGCCTCCTCACACGTCCCCTCCACCTCGATGCTCGCGACGTTTACAAGACCATCCGCAGCCTCATCCTCCGTGGCAACTACAACGAGGGCAGCCTTGGCATGGCCATCTACGGCTCCAACGACATGAAGCACTGGCTACCTGTAGCCTCATCCCAAACATCCTACATCCGCAATATCCACGGCACGCCATACAAGTATTTCCGCTTCCTCGTCCTTGGCAACCTGTCACCGGACGAATCCATCTTCTCCCTACAGGCCACCTTCACACCCAAACTCACCAACAAACCACGATAATCACCAACAATCCACCTCTGCACATTTGTAGGATTTGCAGGTGATTTATGACACATGCAGCAAGCCCCTCGTCATCGCGACGAAGGGCTTGCCTTTTTAAACTACTAACTTAAAATCAACCAATATTTAAATGTCTTTGTATTCCACCATAGCGTCAAAGCATGGGCACGCCTTGATCCTCTCCCAGCTGTCCACCTTTCCGTTCTTGTTCTTGTCAGGACTTATATCTCTGTGCCCAATGATCTTCGCATCAGGATATTTCCCTTTCAGTATCTTCAGCAAAACGGCCAGCGACACCTTCTGCTCATCCGTCCTGTTATCCACCGCCTTGCCATGCTGATCAATGCCACCTATATACGCCACATTGATCGCCGTTTTGTTATACCCCTGCACACCATTGCTCACCTTCTCATCACTCAGCATCTGGGCAATCTTACCGTCAGGCTTCACCACATAGTGATAACCAGGCATCTTCCACCCCTTACGCTTAAACTCCATCTCCAGATCCTTTATGGTCTGCTTCTGGCTCCCTGCCGTGCAATGCACGAATATTCTCTCTATCTTTCTCATTACCGTAATGTCCTTATCAAATAAACCGTAAACGCTGCAAGAGCAGCATATATAACAATCACCCATGCCGTACTGGCATTACCACCCACCTTCACATCCTCCTCCCGGTCTCTCTCCTCACTGATCATCACATCATGGCTCCTGTCCTCTTCCGTCGTGGCATCCGTCAGCTCCTCCACCCTCTTGCTCACGTTTCCTGCAACAGATTGAGCCTCATCCTTCTTGCCCCTGATAGTCGTTCTCTTCTTCAATGGGCTCTTACCTGTACTGTCTGCCTTCGCCGTGTCATATTCATCGATCGTAATATCCACATCACTGCTCCTCCAGCTGTTGATCTGTATCTCACCTTCCGTCTGCTCCTCCTTGTCCGTCTTCAGCTCCTTGGTCACATGGTCGGCATTCGCCTCCGTGTGCGTCATTCTCACCTCATCCACAACCTTTTTCGTCTTGCAACCGAACAATATCAGGCAGCAACCAATCACGCCCACCATCAGCACAATCCTGACGCATAGGTCGTAAGCATTCATCCTTCTCATGCTATCCTTCTATATAACAAATTGTTATTTTCCCCTCATTCTTATTCCCCCTCGGGGGAAGTCGGAGTGACTAAATGTCACTACGAGTATGTGTCAATAGGGGGGGCTACTATTTCGTACTTAATCTTTCCTCGATCCTTTCCTCCAGTTTCTTCTGCTTGGCCGAATAGTGCGTACTAATGCCGTATATACTCCCTGCATAGATGAAACACTGTCCCAGGATCCACAGCACGCTATCATCAACTACTCCTGCCGGGTCAATCATGAAACCTGCAGCACTCAACCCAAAACCAAACATCAGCGCAATGAAAGCTGTCAACTCTTTCACATGCAGCAACTCATTCATCAACTCCTTCATACCCCATTTCTTTATAGTGTTATTAATTTCACTACAAAGATACTTCAATTCTTCCAACCTCATGTTTTATCTTTTAATTTTGCCACATAAGTGATGATTAAATAATAAGTTGGTACGATTTTGCTTCAGATTATTGAGATATTTTGGAGATGTTTGGAAGGAGCAATGCGGGCATTGTGACTGTGAAACAGCTTCAAAATAGCCAATAAGATAAAGTAAAGGCGTGCCAGGTTATAATACATTTGTACCAAGTTATTTTTTAATCATCACTAAAAAGGAAGACAGCCGACATCACGCCCACCGTCTTCCCACCTCTCTCATCATGTATTTTGTAAAAACACCCAACTTATGCCCTCTTTTTACAAGTTTCAGTTGAAATAAGACCATATCTTGGATTTCGGATGCGGCGCATCCTCATCGTCCAGATAATTTACTGTCATGTCGACAACATACGACATCTTCTGCTCCTCCGTAGCATTGGGGAACCACTGATCAATCATCAGTTTGTTGTCCGACATCATCATGCACATCGTCACCATGAAGTCCCACTCGTTGTACTCCGATGGTATCAGCGACATGTTGCTCTTGTATGCCTGGCGCATCTTCTCTTCCGTCCAATAGGGCGCATAGTGCTTTTGGCCGTTCACGTCCTTATAGTACATCTTGTTCATCTGCTCCACGGCAAACTCCTCATTATAGTGGCCACCCATCATGTCGGCATACACCATCTTTTTCAGTGCCCTGTATTCATTTGGGTGCTCGTTTTTTGAGTTTTCCACAAATTCCGAGATGTGTCTGACGGTCTTCCACATCACATCTTTACCCTTTCCTTCACCGTAGGTTTTTATCATTGCATAGATGTCCATATCAGTCAAAATTAGATTTCTGTTTCATAAACTTCTCAAACATTTCTGCCAGGTTCTGCACCGAACTCTCCAGCTTCTGCATTCTCTGGTCTTGTTCCTGCTTCTCCTTCAATGTTGGATTAAGCTGCATCTTCCTCTCTTTGACTGCCTGAAGCATCTTCTCGATCCTGGGCATATCTTTCAGTTCTTTCTCTCCCTGCAATTCCATCTGGTCAAGCTCTGACAGAAGCTCGTTGGTATCTGTGGCAAGGCATAAATCACCAGCGTATGTGGCAGAAAGGTTCTCAGGTATGGAATATGTCCTGACATCATTGTCCGATCTGATCGTCACGTCAACCATCAACGTGGGGTTGTTGGGCTCGAAATGAGGGGCACTGACAGGCTGCTCCACCTTTCCAATTCGATAATCGGCTGTCCTTCGGTCAAGGATGTGGATGGTCTGACCTACCTTGGCATTCTTAAACAATAACATGATTTCTATTCTTTTTTATTGAGGTTCATAATAATCGCAGATGCGCAGCGCAAAAACTGCGCACCTGCTGAGGTTCATGCAATGGTAGCTTGAAGCGTTGTGGTGATATGCACACCACGCGCCTTGCAGCATTTCACATTGGCAGGCTTCACGATCAGGGCAGTTCCCTGCTCCAGCGTGATAGCGTTGGCACCATTCGCATTGAAGGCCATCTGGAAGTGCTCACGGAACACCTGGGGCTGGGCACAACCGCATTTACCATCCACAGGGGCTACGACGGTCACCAGTGCCGTGACGGTGAAGATAGCATTGCCATCTACCACTGTCACATCTCCGGCACTGAAGGTCACCGTTGCTGTCGGTTGAGCATCACCCAGTATGCAGAACGGGCGGCACAGGTTTTCGGTGATCTCAACCAGCAACTCCTCCGATGTAGGAGTGGTGACGGGAATGATACGTGTCTGAATCATACCGGGCCTCCTTCCTTAGTTCACGCCGCATCCGCAACCGTTACCCTTCTCCACAAGGTCACGGAAGTAAATGTTCTGGCGCAGCTGGCTGTTCTCGAACTTCTGATCCTGCAGACGCTGCGACATCTCATCCTTCCAATGGTTGTTGAGCAGGTCGGCAGTGCGCTGCTGGGCAGCGTTGATGGCGTTGACGGTGTCGCCCTTGTTCTGAGCCATGAGATAGCCCAAATCAGAGAAACCCTTCTGTAGACCATTGGCAATTCCGGTCAGACGCTCGTTCAGCGTATAGGTCTGATCCTTCATGGCAATGATGGTGTCCTTTTGGGCAAGGCGGTTCTCGCAGCAACAGTGGTCAAAGGATGACTGCATATCCTTCACACCCATAAGGTTGGAGTTGATGATACGCTCACCTGTAAATCTCACGTCACCCTGCAAGCCCTGGAAACCTGCCTTCACGTCGCCACCGACACCCTGAATGCCAGAACGCACGTCACAGATGCCAGCCTGGATGGCACGAAGGTCAACACCCAGGTTAGTTGCCAGCTC
Organism: Bacteroidales bacterium; assembly: GCA_045617885.1. Classification (GTDB taxonomy): domain Bacteria; phylum Bacteroidota; class Bacteroidia; order Bacteroidales; family UBA3663; genus Liminaster. Next base: position 11,788 of record JAZLJN010000027.1, read on the forward strand.
ACCGATGCGAGCGTAATTGCCCTTGGCAAAGTCAGCCAGAATGTCGGTGTTGTGGTTGTCGCTCATCTGGTTGCTCAACTGGTTGAAGCGAGACTGCATCTCAGCATTTCCACCGTACTGACCTTGCCAGTCGTTTCCGTACATGAATCTCATCATGCCCATCAAGAAAGCGTAGGCAAAGGGATTGTTACCAAAGTTGTTGTTGTTCAGCAAAGCAGCGTACATACCGTTGTCGTTGTTGAACCTGTCACAACAGATTACTTTTGTTGTCTCATCCATAATTTAATTAATTAAGGTTTAGTTTTTTACACATGACATACCTCTCTTGCATGTCCACCACAAAATTACAACTTTCTCCCACACCAGAGCCTCATCCATCAATCTTTATTCCACACAACCTATAAGATACAATAATGGCAGACCATCCAGGCCTGCCATTACATTTTGTGTCTATTCGGAATTTATTGACAACCAGTCGATACACCGAATGTATCATTTCAATACAGCTTTCGCCCCAAGCGGGCTTGCTCCCAATCTGAAGTTTGCCCTGCCCTGTGTCAGATACGACTCGCGTCCCTCCTTTGAGCGGAAGAACACCAGCTTCCCGCCGCCATCCTGCATCGAAGCCACAAGGGGCTTCTCCGCAGGACTGGCAGCCTTGAACTCATCAAGAGAATTGTATTTCCTGAAATGTTTTTCCATAGCTTTGCTAATACGTTAACATCACATCTTGTCCTGCTGATGGCACAATAAAAAATATGTTTTAGTTGACATATATACAATATCTATTTCGCTACTTTCTTGAGCAGAGCAAGCGATTATTGTCTATCATACTTTACAAGCCAAAAACAGAATAATCCAAATCTGATCTAATAAGCCCGTCATTATCTATTGTTGTCTTTCTATCAAGCAATGCAAATCCGTCATCACTTAAATAATTGACACCTTTAGATATGGTTCCAACATTTATATTATCCTTAAACGAGCACTCATGGTTAGCGATTGTTCTATTCCCTGACACTCTAACGTATCCGTCATAAACATTAAACGCTATCGTATTTCTCCAATTATAGTGCGCGTCAGATGGAATTACTCTACCTCCTGCCTTGTCCCATACGGACTCGTACCTGGCATCAATGTCGAAGCTGTTCTTCGTATTTGTTATTACGTTGCAATACACCTTTACGTTGTATGCTCCATCGTCAAGGTATATTCCCCTGTTATAACCTTTACCAGACCAGTTAATAATTCTGTTTCTTCGTATAGTTGTCTCGAAATTGTTACATCCTACATAGATAGCACCTCCATCCCATAAAGACAACAATTCATTGAATTTATTAGTTCTTTTAATGATATTGTTCTCAACAAGGCAAGGAGCCATTTGACTGATTGAAGTTCTAACATCGTTAGTTCCTACTGAAATGGCGCAATAATTTGGGTCAATAAATTCGTTATTTGCAAAGTAGGTCTTATTGGCATAAGTGGCAATACAAGGATGGCTTGAGCCGAACCAACCGCAGTTTTCAAAAAACGAATCCACTACCTCTGTGTACCCTTTCGTTGACACATTCATAACACCTTCATACACAAGGTTCTCAAATTTTGAACGCTCGACAAATGCATTACCACCAATGTTTACTATGCCAACTGCCGGGCAATTATAGAACTCGCATTTAGATGCTAACAAGTTGCCACGATTATTTATAGTATACACCGAACCGCCAGAAAAACCGCAGTCTACGAAAGCAACTGTTGCTCCTGTTTCTACCACGAATAGACTGGCCAATGAAGTATAATATAAATCTTTATAAATTAAAGGCCAAAATACATGTCCATTTCTGACAACTATTCCTTCTCCAAAGTTAACAAGATAGAAGGCTAATTGCTTAGTATATATCCCTTTAGGCTCGAATGATGATATAACTGTGTATTCAATCGTAGAAGGAGTAGTTCTGGTTACAAGACCAACGGCACTAACATAATCATCAAGGATTTTAATAAAAACCTGATCACTCTCCTTTATGTTGAATGAGTTATCAAATGAAATAACGCCTGTTCCTTTTGGATTTGAACTACTTATTGGACTCCCAGAATCAAACGACGCGTTGCGTTCATACGATATGTCTGTACACTTATATACTTCACTTCTGCTAAGTGGCACAACACGTCCTCCAGAAACAAAATGCGTATCAGGAGAAACGTCCCAGACAAAGTTACTGTACTTTTTCCCCTTGTAAATACCATCAAATGACAGTTTATATGATGCGTCATATATAGAATGTCCATTGCCGTTTATTATCACATATGAGCCACTCTTGATTGTTATAGCTGATTTCAGAGGAATGTCATTTTTGAGGTGAAAACATGTATTTCCGCTCAACTCTTGCAAACCAGTCATGGATTCAACTTCCTGAGATCGAAAGTCTATTTCTGGCCATATAAAGTATTCCCTATTGAAACTACATTCCGGCTCAACGAAATCAGGCAACACGTCGAAGTCTCTTTTTGATATGTCTTCAACCGATTCATAAACATCCTCAATACGTTTAGTCAGACCTGATGAGTTTGTTGAAATAGCTACGGAACTTGGCAATCTGTTATAAGAGGAATCCGAAGTGTTATAGAACAAAAGAAGCATCTTGCTTTTCTCGGTGTAATCAATCTGTACGCTATTTCCTGCGAATAGGGCCTCTGCCTTTGAAAAACCATCGCTATAAGTGTCAACCTGTGCGCCATGAGAGAGATTTGACGGGATTGCCGACAACAAGCAATAATAAACGGAATTAGAAGGATTAGCAATTATGTTAATCTTTCCGTTTCCAACAAGGGGAACTGATATTGACTGTTGATTTACGTTGATCAATCCCTCAACTCCAGCATACCAGTTATTTACATTAAAGCTTTTTAGTTGATCGTTAGTGTATAAGACTTCACTTCTTTCCCTTCCAAGCTTAGCGACGTTTACAGCAACCTGCGCACTAACAGCCTGCCCATCAGGCAGGTTCTTCATAGCTTCATTGATGCCATCTAAAAGCGCTTCTGACTTCTGTGCACTCTCCCGAGCCTGTCTTGCGGAAGCCTCTGCACTTTCTGCTGCGCCTTGCGCTTCCGAAGCAGATTTTGCCGAATTACTCGCAGAAACTACTGCGCCGTTTACGTTTCGGTCAATATAATTTTTAGTCGATTTAAGAACATTGCTCAAATCTGACCTTGATACCAATTCTTCCATTTTCAATCACTTTTTTAGATGCGCCCCAAAGCAAGCACTGCCATGGGGCGCAATAGATAATTAGTTTGTTTAAGACTACGCAAAGATAGCGCAGAGCGACTCGATCTGTGCCGTGGTAGCCATGTTCACGTTGACGGTAATGGTAGGAGCACCTACAGTACCGCCAATGGTTGCAGTAACGGGGCCAGAGGTTGAAGTGCTGCTCACGGCAGTATTCTTCAGTCCGTTTACTTTTGTTGTAGCATCGGTTGCGGCAGCTGCCTCAGCCCCCGACTTGGCGGCATTTGCCTTGCTGGTTGCATCGGCAGCGGCGGTAGCCTCAGCAGCAGCCTGGGCTGCGTTTGCCTTAGATGTGGCATCGGCGGCAGCAGTAGCCTCAGCAGCAGTCTGGGCGGCATCTGCCTTAGACTTGGCATCGGCTGCGGCAGCAGCGATGGCAGCAGCCTGGGCAGCATTGGCTTTACTGGTAGCATCAGATGCTGCAGCGGTCTTGGCATCATTGACGGCCTTCTTGATTGAACCCTCATCTGTGCCCTCAATTACGGTCAGGCGACCTGCCAGTGCTGACTCCGCACCCTCTGCGCGGGTCTTCTCTGCGCTGATAGCATTAGCGTTTGTGCTCTCTGCACCCTTGGCACGTGTTACCTCGTCAGAGATAGCCTTCTTGTTGGCGGCAATATCGGCTGACATCTTGGCAGCACCGGTGGTGTCGCTCAGGATCCAGTCGGCAATCTCCTTCAAGGTGTCATAGGATGAATTGGCACCAGCAACAATCTTTGCTACCTCCTCGGCCGAAATCTCGCGGATGGTCTTCTGTGAAGCATTTCCGCTGGCCTTGTCGGTGCTGAGAATGCTGTTCAGAAGAGTAGCAACGGCAGAGGTATCGCCATTAGCAGACTCAACAGCACCATCGATGTAGCTCTTTACCGAAGTAAGGATAGACTCCATGTCCTTGTGGGACAAAAGTGTTGAAACAAGTGTACTTTCCATTGTGTTGAAAAATTTAAATTGTTAAAAAAATTATTATTGTCCGAAGACTTTCTCTATAAGCTCTTTTATCGCATCATCGCCCTGACCCTCTTCCTGGACTTTGTTGATCTCCGTGTTGTTGCTCACCGCGATACTCAAAATATTTATCGTCGCTTTAAGCTGCGTCACTTCATCTTCCAGACTGGAGATTCTACTCTCATATCCCGCTATCTTATCCAGGATTTCGCCTACACGTTGCGCAATGCCCTCCATGCCATCCACATTGCCCAGAAGCTTCTTGACAAAATTCTTGAGCCTCTCGTCGTATTGCTTCAAGCCCTGATGGTCGAGGTAATATACTTTATCTTCTTTTTCCATGGCCATCCTCGTTTAGTCCTGCTGGTTCTCAGCGAAGAGATCATCAATCATGCTTTCTGGCATCCTCTCAGTAACAACGCTACCGGGAACAGGGTCTACAGTATTATCGGGGTCTGCATACCCCTCCCCATAAACCTCGGCAAGCAAGGTTCGCGTCTTCTCTTCACCCAATGTTTCTGGACTCTCCACCACCCATGATCCAGACTCATAATGATATTTTACAATCTTCCCGTCTGTTTTCTTCACCGCGCATGTCGCACCCTCTGGCACTGCTGCCAGACCATTCGTCTCAGTCCAGAACGACGTACACTCCTCTACGCTCCCCCAAGGCCCATACGCAGGATTAAGCTCAGGACCATCCAGGGGCATCAGCCCCTTCGATTTCGTGTTATAACCTCTACTCATATTGCAATACTTTTTATTTCGTCAAATTAAATCTATACGTATTCGATATATATCCCAGCGACGTAGCATGGTAGACACGGAAATCACCTATCTCCACAGTCTCAAAGTCCACACCGTCATTGTCAAGGTCAACGATGCTTGCCACACGCCACCCTGCACTCTTCGGCACAGCCACCCACAGGCTTCTCTTCTTATCGCTCGTTGCGGCACTGATGGGTATCTGCACCGAACCACCTGTCAGCTCCACTCTGTTCGCGGTATCAACACTGGTAGGTGCTGCAGAAGACGAACCGTAATAAGCATATACACTCATCCTATCCTGCACAAGGGTAAGCTCATCGCTCGTCACCACCACTCCGGCATTCGTCGTGAATTTTGCACGTATCTTTATCGTTCTCTCCGCACCGTCATTACTTGAAACCACAACAGACCGCCCGTCAATGCTCGCATATCCGGCACCCGAAGTAATCTCATAGCTGATCTCATTGGCGCTCACCTCATTTGTATGTGCATACCGCTCCGTACCATCAGCATACACATCATACACAGGAGTTACACCCTGCGCCGTCAAACCGTATGTCCCACCCTCGGCAGGCACATTGCCAGAAAGCCCAGTCACGGCAAGCTCCTCAATCCGGTGATCCTTATCTATGTGCGACACAACCACATTCTCCTCAACCACAATCACACACGTAGCCACCACGCCGCTACCATCCACAGCACTGCATCGAATAGTTGTCGAGCCCGTACCTACAGCCGTTACCACACCATCAGCATACACCGACACAATGCCCGTATCGTCCGAAGACCAGGTAACACCCTTCTCCGTCGCATCGCTCGGCAATACCGTAGCCGTAAGCACCGCACTGCCCTTAACACCGCTCGGATGGTACAGCTTATCCGGAGCACCACCTATCACGATGCTCCCCACAGGAACAGTCTCAGGATCATCACCCCAAGGATCATCAGGCAAATCGGGCTTGACATCTGGTGTGTCCGAACCGGACGATGCCTCCTGTGTAATTACATAGTCTCTCTTCGCTCCCTCATGCTTGGCACGTATGACAATCACCTGCCCATTAACCGACTGCTCTACAGTCAGTTTCTTACGGTTCAGCAAGGCATCACCATCCACCAACTCAAACTCGCTCACATCTACCGTCTCAGCCTCCATATCGGTAGTACTCCCATCGGTGTAATGCTGCTGGCGTGTTCTGCTTGCCTGTGCGCTCAACACATACACGTCACCTCCTGCTCCGATAGTCGGTGTAATACCGCCAAGTTCACCAATCTCCCAATCGCCATATATGATGTAATCTGCCTCTGGTGTAGGGGGCGTAATCGGATTCTGACCACTACCCTTTTCCAGCTCATTAACCCTTTGCGTCAATGCATTCAGTGCCGTCACCAACTCATCCAGCTTCACCTTGTCACCACTGCTCATAAGGCCAGCCTTAAATGCCGTAACAATGTCGATGTTGTACAACTTCGCAAACATCTCCTTCGGCATCAAACCATCCTTCGTAAATGTAGCCAAACCTATACTGCCACTACCCCCAAATATACTGTTCAGCCATTCCTCACGGGTCATGGTAGTCATGCCGTGCAGCACCGCCAGCTCGTAGGCATCCAGGCCATCATAGCCGTATGTCGCAACTCTACTTTCGATAAAGATTTTAGGAAGTCCAGAATGAACGCGCTCTTCATCTGTAATCGCAAATACATTGCTAACCTTTGTATATGCACGTTTACATAGCATATCCTTTATCCAGAAAGCTTCAACGCCATACACACCTTCTGACAAATACTCAGGTATTGTAGCGACAATTGTACCGTTTTCTATATTATACTCCATCGCTCCAGCCTCATCACCCTCAGCCTTCACAAATGGATATTTGTTTCTGCCTCCAACCAGGAACACACACATATCCGTTACGCGACTGAAATCCTCAGCCTCGTAGCACTGCGCCTTCATGATCTTCCATTTCAGCAGAGCTTTCTGTCCAGTCTTTATCTTTATCATCGCCTTATCCAGTTATCAGTTCAAACCATCAAACACCACACCGTGCTCCTTGGCCACATCTATGATGTTCTGCATCTTCTTCATCCCCCGTCTACTCACACCGAAGTTATCCACCAGGTACTCCACAGCATCCTCAGCACCGCTCACGGTCACCACCTTCAACTCGCCACTACTTTCGTCTAGTTGGCAAAAGTTTCCAATGGTTTCGCCATTGGTTCCATCGCCATCGGTCTCATCGCCACCACTTTCGTCCCCTTGGCAAAAGTTCCCTTCCATTTTTGGAAGGGCTTCTCCGCTGTTCTCTCCTTCATCGTCCCCTGCTGTTTTCAGCAGGGTATCACCATCAAGCCGGAACGACTTCCCGAACAGGCATGAATGTTCCAGTCCCCACTGCAGAGCCTCATCATCCGTAAAAAGCACCGATCCATTCTTTGCATCATCAAACTTCACATGCTTTACGCTGCCATTTTTCAGCTTCACATTCATGCAAAGCACACACCCTGCCTTGTACTTCTTCAAGATATTTCCCATATTTGTTAAATGTATTTGTCAGATTTGTAGGTGATTTCACCTCGTATCACACAGAGAGGATGCCAGTTACTACCTCTCTCATTATAGCACCCGTCATCCTCTCATCCACTCATATAATTATGGCATATTCTGCATTATTAATTTCATCATGTCTTGGCATATAGCCTTATTCATGCCTGCCACCTCCATCCTTTTACGGCTGAAATGGAGGCGACAAGCATTCTTTTCTATTACGCTGCCTTAGCAAGCTTCATACGAGCATGTGCCTTGGGATAGCGCAGGTACAGACAAGCTACCTCCTGGAGCACAGCTGCATCGGTGTTACGTACGCCAGCCTTCTTCAAGTCAAGCACATTACGGCTCCAGCTCACATGGGTTCGCTTGGTCAGGTACTCAGGATCAATAGCCAGACCACAATCCGACATGCCGTTCAGGTCAAACAGCTCATGGTGAATAGTCAGGATTTCACCGAAGTCAGTGTCCCAGCTCTTGAACTTCAGGTTCCAGATTTCCACAGTGTCCTTCAGACGGAACTTCTCGCTCTTGATCTTCGAGAATGCCGACAGCATATCACTACCGCAAAGCAGGATCTTACGCTTGTTACCCACGCCAGTACCCACATTCAGATCCTTGCTGATGTCAACCAGGTTATCATCACTGATCACGGCACTGTTCGTCTTGGCATCCCATGTACCCACGATAATAGTCTTCTCAGGCATCCACCAGATACCGCGTGTGAACCATGTCAGCATACCATCCTTGGCAGCGTGCGCAATTCTGTTCATATCGCCCCAGATGAATGAGTTCTCCTGAGTCACGCGCATATCATGGATAGCATCCTCTTCCTGATCGGTGAATGTCCAGTTAACCTCTTTTTTTGCAATCTTATCAAATGTAGACTGCTCAACCTGGATCATAAAGTTCTGACAATACTGATACTCTGCCTTGGGGTTGTTGTTGAAGCGGCTTGTCTGCACATCAAGCTCACCACAAGCCTTACCCATGCGGATCAATGTCGTTCCCACAATAAGCTTTGGAACCAATATCGCCTGGTCATTACTGTTCTTGTTGCCATTCACAGCACACACCACAGGGTTACCATTAGCCTGATCCTTACCCACTACCCACAGCACCAGGTCGGGTGTCTTATCACTCGTCTGATTGTACGCATGACCAGTATAATCGGTCTTAGCCTTAGTTCCTACCACGCGGATGGTATCGTCAATCTGGAACACATCGGGATCATCTACCTCAATAGTTGTCTGTGTTCCTGTAGTCTGTTCACTGCTCGTCACACTGCCACCCGTCAGTGTAGTCTTGATAGGTCGTGTACCCACACTGTAATACGTCACAATAAAGCTGTCACAAGGGCGACTCTTGGCATAGCGACTGATCTGGTCAATAGGTGTAGCCATAGGACGGATCTTCACAATGCGCTGATCCACATCGTCCATATACATGTCATCATTGTCCGCGCGACCCTGGGTCTCAGTGGCAATACCTTTACCACCCTTACCCATATCACCTTCGCCACCATGGGTTTCACCACCATCAGGCAAGGTTCCACCCATCATCACACCTGTACCGCCAACAATCATGGCGATCATTGCCAGCAACATGCAGGCAATTCGATTCAGAAACTTCTTCATCTCTCTCATCATTTTTTTAATTAACTTTATTATTATTAACTCTCTTCTTTGTTACCGTTCCCGATGAATTTTCATCGGTCTGCCACAACCTTTGTCCCGTCCGGCAATAGTTCCCTGCTGTTTTCAGCAGGGTCTACCGTCTCACCGTTCGCTTCTCTCCACCTCGCGCAAAGATGTCAGGCTCACCACTGAATCGGTTCAATGCCCCAAGGTCAGGAGCATCAACATCATTGGAAGGAAGATTTCCACCACCATCCAGATCGGGCAGGCCATCACCCTTCGTAGGCTTGCGCAATCTCTCCTTCATCTGTGCGTTCTTGCCCTTCACCTCTCCGGCCATACCAGCCTCCTCCACATTCTTGTCATGATCCAGCAGTTTCAGCATTCCTATGATCTCTTCCTCTCCAAACTCACCACTATAGTACTTGTGTGCCAGCTCGCTCAGCTTATCAAGTGCTCGATCCACATCCTCTTGCTTGTACTTGCCACTGTTCGACAATTCGTCCAGTGCATCAAGGCTTGCTGTCAGCTTGCCCATAGTCTCCTCAACATTGGTGTTCTCGTCGGCAATACGCTTCAATTCCTCTTCGCGCTCCTTCGCAAACTCCTCCATCTTATCAGGGTCTTTCAGCACCTCTGCCGCATCCTCGCCATATCGTCTGTACAGCTCAACAAGCGGATCCTTGCCACTGGCCCAGTTCATCATGAATCGCGCACTCTGCGGATCACGGCTGAACAGGTCATCGATAGCCTTGTTCTTCTTGTTAGCCTCTTCCAGGTCCGTCTTGTACTTGCCGTTCTCAGCCTCCAGCGCATCATAATCATCCATGTATCGACCCAGATGTGCCTCATCATCGGCAAAAGTCTCATCAGGGTACTTGGCCGTGTTTCGCTCTCTCAACGCATCGAGGCGTGACTTTTTCTTCTTCTCTTCTTCTACTGCCATAGCTATAATTCTAAAATTTCGATGCAAAAATACGATTTTTTCTTCCAGTCATTATTTTATCTTTTAACACTGCCGCCCCTTCTCGCGCAATTATTGATGCGTGAGAACCACCATATCCTTTAACAATACTTGTAATTTTGCAGCAAAATAATCCCTGTTCAAGGCGGTTCGCCGCCTTGCCGTGGTATAAAACCCTACCATCATGAGCTACACCGACCGTTCTTATCTCACCTACCAGCGCAATGAAGAAATCGTCCGCGTCTGCATGGCTATTGCCGAAAATAAGTATTCACTGGGTGAAACAGTAAGCATGAGCCAGGTTTCCAAGGAGGCATCCACAAAACCATCATCACGATTCTGGGTCAGCGAGGATCGCGCGAAATCAGTTGTGTCTTCATGGCTCGCCCATGACAACAGCGGAAAGCCCTATCTCCCCTACGCCGACCCATCTACCATGCACCCACTCCACATGGCCATGTACAAGGAGATATACGAGAGATACAAGATCCTTCGCTCCAAACATCCCACATGGACACATATTCGCATTATCAGGCGTGTAGTCAACAGCCCTGCTCCATCCTTCTATCTCACAGCAGACTCCATCAAAGTCTATTTCTACACTCACCGCAAACATGAAAAAGAGAAGTCAAAAGCAAATATACAGTAGTCAGTCACTATCCTTGCTGATGGTCTTGCTGATGCTGCTCGCATACACCTGTAACCCATCACCCTGCGAATACGGTCTGACGGGCAATAGTGGTCATATCATGGGGGATGCACTGCTCAACAGACTTTCGTATCACTTCCTTCATGCCAATGTCATACACCTTTTCATCAACTCATGGTCTCTCCTTGGCATCTGCTTCTACAGCTCGCCCAAGCTTCGCCATATCCTTCTGGCATTCATCGTAGCATCCCTCTATCCGCATTCTCAGTGCCATGCCCCCATCGTCGGGATGTCAGGAACCATCTATGCACTCATGGGCATTATGTTTTTCCTCCGTCACGACAAACTTTTCATCCTTGGCGTTTTCTTTGTCTATTCGCTCATTGGCTTCTATGCTGGCAATGTGGCCGTTGGACTTCACCTGTTCTGCTTCATCCTTGGTATGTTTATCGGCATCCTCGATACAGACCTCTTTAAATAATACGCACGTATATGGTACAGCCCGACGAACTTCTCACCAGGCATCGCCCTGTCCTCACAGCCCGGAAATGGACTGCCAAGGACATCGTGGCAGAGAATCGTCGGCGTATGGCTGCTATTCATTCGCCATTCAATCCCGTCACAGGGGAAGGATCAATAGGCGACAGGAAGCATCTTCACCTCGATGACTTTGCCTGTACAGATCAGTACGTCCCTGTACGGATGATGAACAACACACTCGTCCGCAACCTCAAAAAGTACCAATCCATACAAGCCTATCTGTTGGCTGAATTTGGAAAAAGCGATCAAGCCCTTCGAGATACCGTATGCGACGAACTCTTCCGCATCCGTATCTTCTACGACTTCGCCTTCTGGGCAGCTACCATGGCCTTCATCCATCGCAAGGGTGGTGGCGAGGACGTTTTCTTCGTCCTGAATCGACCTCAGCGCAGACTCATTGCATACTTCGAGAAGAAGCGTATTGGAGGTAAACCCATCCGTCTCGTCCTCCTGAAAGCACGTCAGTGGGGTGGATCCACCGCCGTGCAGATGTACATGGCATGGCTCCAGCTTGTTGTCAAGAAGGGTCTCAACTCCATCATCGTAGGTCATGAGCAGCTGTCTTCCGACAATGTGCTGGATATGTTCGACAATCTGGTCAGCAACTACCCCCTTCGTTACCTATATGACACTGGCGAGGTCTACAAGTCCTCCGAAAAGAAATGGACGAATGTCGGTAAGAACGGCCATATCCACCGCGTGCCACAGCGCAAGTGCAAGATCACCACTGGTACGGCCGAGCGTCCCAAGTCCGTTGGTCGTTCAGGTGACTATAACCTATGCCACCTAACCGAGGTTGGTCTATGGAAGAAGACCGAGGGAAAGACTCCTGAGGACATCGTGGATGCAGCCACATCTGGCATCTTGCTACGCCCTTACACCATGATCGTCTACGAATCCACGGCTCAGGGCACAGGCAACTTCTTCCAGCGTGAATATGATGCCGCCAAGGCTCACCGCTCTCAGTTCGATGCGCTCTTCATCGCATGGTTCGACATCGATCAGTACTCCATGGATATTGACCACATCGAGCATTTTGCCGCCTGGCTCCTCGAAAACAAGGACAACGAGTTTGAACCCGACGAGCGACATGAGTCCGGCAAGTACCTCTGGTGGCTCTGGGAACTGGGTGCTACACTCGAAGCCATCAACTGGTACACCATGGAGCGCATGAAGTACACCGATCATGGACACATGGCTTCCGAATACCCATCTGATGACATTGAGGCCTTCGTCCATTCCGGTGCACGCGTATTCGACAAGTACAATGTCGAGAAACTGCGCTGCGGCATCCGCATCCCCAAATTCATCGGCGATGTTATCGGCGATGGCGATACAGGCAAGGCTGCACTCACCAACATTCGCTTTACCTCAGACAAGCAGGGACAGCTCATCGTCTGGGCAAAGCCTGAGCATGACGAGGAAACCATCATCACCAACCGCTATCTGGTCGTTGTCGATATTGGTGGCCGATCAGGTAAGGCCGACTGGTCTGTAATTGTTGTCTTCGATCGCTATTGGATGATGGAAGGGGGCAAACCGTCCGTCGTCGCGCAATGGTATGGACACATCGATATGGACATCCTGGCATGGAAGGCTGCACAGATAGCCAAGTGGTACGAGGATGCACTGCTCGTCATAGAGTCCAATACACTCGAAACACACGACAAGGAGCGTTCCGTCGATGGTGATCAGTCATCGTATATCCTCTCTCAGATCAAATCCTATTACGACAACCTCTATGCACGCAAGCAGTCCGAGGAGGATATTATCAACAAGGTGCCCGTCAAGTATGGCTTCCACACCAATGTCAGCACCAAACCCATGATAATATCCACCCTCGTCAAGGTCATCCGCGAATCAGCCTACGTCGAGCGTGACGAGCGTTGCCTGGATGAATACCTGCAATATGAGCGTCGGCAGAATGGATCCTTCGGTGCTATCACTGGCAAGCACGACGATATTCTCATGACTCGCGCCATCGGTCTGCACATCTGCTTCTATGAGATGGACACACCGAAGGAGGTCTTCCGTCCCACCGCACAGCGTCGCCGCAAAGCTCGACAGGCAGAGCGTCGCCGCTCACTCCGCTCAACAGCAGCCACCTTCTGACCTCCTCTCCCGTCAATAACAAGCGAATGCCATTCGCGCCATTATATTAATCTCAAAATTACATCCATTATGAAAACTACCAAACAGAACATCCGTTTCTACCTCCGTTTCCTCAACCCATTCTATGCCATCCGCTACCTCCGTGCCACATTGCGCCTACGCAATGCCATCAACTACGCCAATGAAGCCCATGCACGCAATCATCAGCGTTTCTACGTCCTCCCTATGCTCGGTGGTGGACTCATGGTCACCGACCGCTACAATTTTCGCAAAGGAAAGCAGTCAGGCCGAGTCCTCACTGGCAGCGTATCACAGACACCCACCATGCGCGATGTAATGCGCGAATGCTTCTATTTCACCCCACTTGGCAATGGCACAGACACCATCAGCGACAACACCCTCAAATCCAAACGCCGCCAGTACTACCGTTGGAAAAAACTGATCTGAAAAAAAGAAGGGAGCCTCAAAAGCTCCCCTTCTCTTATTCTGCACTTACAGCAACCTGGCTGTCCTCTCCTGCAATAAACTCATCCGCAACACCTCCAATGGCATTAGCCTTATCGCCATCCCCCAACGTCACCATCACAAGCCTACCTATCTCATAAATACAGCTGTCATACAACCTGGGCTGCATCTCTATCCCTTCCACCGTTCCGTTTCCATCACCACCGTTCCCTTCCATTTTTGGAAGGGTTGCTTCGCCACCTTCTTCCTTCGCCACGATCTTAGGCTCTGGTATATAGAATGCCTTCTCCACGGTTGCACTACTCGTCTTGCAACTATAGAACTCCAGCACATTCCCCATTGCGCCACAGACAATCGCCACCACAGGCCTCTGGCAGTTCCCTCTCACCCCGAAACGGCTCTTCTGCATCCTATACTCATCACTATTCTCATCGATAGCCTCCGTCACGGCATAGTCCCAATCATTCATCTTGAAGCTGGCCAGCCTCATGTAGTCAGATGGCAACATTACGCTTCCTCCAACATTCTTCGTCCTGCCTATCTCCCATTGTATCTGGAAGAACACCCCCCCAGGCTTGTCACCGTCCCCAGTGGTTTTGCCACTGGTCTTATCTGGTGGAAATACAGGCATCACGCTTTTCTTGTCAAACATGCTGATCGGTGCATTCATTTCCACGATCCTCACGCCCTCCACGATCTTAGCCTTTATGATCTCATCAATACTCAGTGTATCAGCATCGTCAAAACCCTCCAATCCACTGTCCTCCTGATTCATATCCAGCAAGATCCTCACATCTTTTACTATATCACCTATTTTCTTAAACATATTCCGTTTTCTTTACATATTTGTATATATCTGATTATCTGCAACTTGCATTATTTGTCTTATTTGTAGGTGATTTGATCTTTCTCCAACAACATCCACCCATTTGTCTGATTTGTAGGTGATTAGCCACACCACCACATCACGCTGCCCCATAATACTGTGGCTCATTCTGCATCATAGCCGCATACATCCTATCCACATCATTCTTGTTGGCACCATTCTGTATCTGCTGTCTCAATGCAGGATTAACACCCTGTACCTGCTCGCCGTTCTGCATTCTCTGCTCGTCGGCCTCCATGCTCTGCAGCAACTCATCCGCGAATGGATAATAGCCGTATTTCAGCATCTGCTTGGCTGTGATCTGTCCCATCTCGACCAATCTCTCCAGCGTCTGGTTAGCAAACAGTCTGTAGGCTGGTGTCGTAGTGCTTTCACTCACGCTGCAATCGTAGCCGATGCTCCTCATCTTTCCGATATTCTCACTCGTCAGCATTCCATCCTGCCCTACAATATCGTATATCTTCTTGTCATCATAGTACTGGTTGATGTTTGAAATATCCTTGTAAGCACCTTCCACCACAAAGTCGCTGAAATCCTCCAGGATGTCGGCAAGCGACGTTGTTGCATTGGCTGTCTGCTGCTGATAGAGCACGCCACTCGTCGCGCTATATCCAGGCTTACCTTGCAATGCACCATTAACGCCACTCACATCCTCAAACATCTTCAACTGAATGTTCAGCAAGGTATTGATGTCAAAGTTCGATGCCGCACTCTGAATAGGCTGAGGCAGCTTGTTCGCACCCTTCTTGATCAGAATCAGGTTTCCAATCTTGGCATAGTCTGCCTTCAAGTCCTCCAAACTCATATCATCGGGCAAGCACTCCTCCGGGAAGAAGCTACTCTCCTTCGTCCTCGCTCTCATCACCCAGTCATAAAGCGTAATCAGTCGGTTCACATACCGCTGCTGGTCTATCACATCGCTCACCATACTGTGTATGCGGCCATTCAGGAAGGGATAGATACTGAACACAAAAGGATGCTCCCCATGGTCGTATGGACTCTCACCCTCCTGCAGCACCTCTCCAGTCGGTGTCAGGAATCGGAAATACCAATAGTCATCCATGAACCAGTCACGCTTCTTGTCGCAGACCCTCAGGCACACCTGCTCCACTGGCATCCCTATCTCCATCGCCTTCGTAACGCGTGCCATATTGACAGCAGTCACCATCACGTCATAGTCCTCAATATCTATCTTGAACCTGTCACCCGTGTTCATATCATACACATGGTATCTCGGCTTCAGCTCCCTCTTCCACACCTCAATCACTCGGCACATATTGCTGTCTGCAGGAACCAGGAAATCCAGATGCTTGATGTGCTGCCTCTCCCCGAACCTCATCAGCGTATTGCCCACAAACTTCGTATCTTTAGCCCTCGCATACACCTGCGCCAACCTCCTGTAATCGTCCGGACTTTTCGCAAATTTCCCGCAAAGCGCATTAAACGTCATGTCATGGATCATACCCACGCAACTCACATCATCACCTGTCGGGCTCTCCATGTTCGCATCAAAGAAGAATCTGGAAGGGTCTACATATTTCGTCAGGCACTCCATCTCCCGCTTGTTCTTATCCCATCCATAATACTTCTTGCAGCAGATCAGCGCACCTACCAAGTATTCAATGAAAAGCTTGGCATTCAGCTTCTTCGCCCTCGCCGCCTGGTTCACATGCTGCAAGAGCACGCTCATCGTCTCTCCCAACTTCTGCTCATTGCGGTCTCTCGCCGTAACCGTAGGCTCCTTATCCTGGTTTCGGTACACACCCACGATATTGCGTATCATACGCCATATCAGATTATTCTTCAATGGGATGTTGCCATTCATCTTCAGATAATCCTCCTCCGACATCTCCCCTTCATCCGTCTCGATCACCTCATTCCACTGATGACCCATCGCATAGTCCCAGCATCTTTGACGCTCCTTCCTGTAGTCCTCCAGGTTCCACCAATACTGCTGAGCCTCCAGCACCACCTGCATACAGTCATTGGGATGCAGCTTCAGGTCGTGCTTCACGCTATCCATCTCATCATCCTCCGTGTTGCTACACACGTCCGACATCGCAAATAACTTTATCTCCATATTATAATCAATTTTATCTTCTTCCTTTCTGCAGATTTTCTCGTTCATATAAGAACGATGGTTCAACCATCGATTATATGCCACCGTTCCCTGCCATTTTTGGCAGGGCATCCCCATCATCCAAACGGCAGCGGCTTCACCTGCACGATATTTACATTGCTCTTCACCGCATCGCTTATCTTCGCCAGGGCCGTTTCAGCCTTTTTCGTCCACACCCCTGCCTCGTCAGCTCTCCCATGCAGCTCCAGCCAGTCCTCCAGCACCCTTGCCACAATAAACTCATGCGTCAGGTTCTTGATGTATTCCAGCATGTCATCCCTGCTTTTCAGGTTCACCTTCAATCGCATCACATAGTCTGCCACAATCTTGAAGTCATCCGTCCGCAGCACATCCTCATCATGCGCATCTGCCAGGTGCTTATACAGACCACTCTTCACCTCCCCGAATGCCAGATCCATAATCCTCACCACGCGATCGCGATTCCCATCCTCGCCTATCTCCTGCACCAAGCTCTGCTTTCTGGAATCATCTTCCATGTTAGCATTGCTCTGGATGTAGTTCACATTGGCAAGATCATCTATGATCTCGTTTCTCGACAACAGCACAGTCCATATCTTATGCTTCGCCTGCTGTCTTCTCATCGCTACTCTATGCGTATAAAACATATCTTTCTCTCCTAACCATTAAACATATCAATCACCGTCCCCACCTGTTCCGTCACCGTCCACACCTGTTCCGTCACCGTTCCCGGTGGTTCCGCCACCGGGCTCATCCTTAATCTCGCTATACTCTATCTTCACATACGGCTCATCCACATCATCAGGCACAGCCAGTCTCTTCGGTCTATCCCTCTTCCTCAGGTTGGTCATTATGCTCTCCGTCGCTCCCACTACGGCATCACTGAATCGTTTCTCCGAATCAGGCAATACTCGCGCCATCCACTTCGACAGCATATAGTACACAATCATCAGGAACATCTGCATCTCCACAGCCCCAGTCATCTGACTGCTATAATTGCTCGGCATTGACAGTTCAACCTTGAATACCTTCACCTTGCCTGCACTTCCAGTAACTGTTTCCTCCTCCTCGCTCGCACCTGTCAGATAATCTTTCAGCATCCCCTCCGTAATGCCTTTTGCCTCATTCCAGTAGCTGTCAAGCAACTCATCGTTGGCATCCTCAACCCTCACCTTCTCAAAGCTCTTACCCTCGCGCATGGCATTCTGCGCCTCATACTCGCAGGTCTTCTTCACCTCCTCGTACACCTCATTCTTCTTGATCTTTATTTCTACTTTCTGTCTCATACCTTGTAATCTTTTATGCAAAATTACATCTTAAACCCTATATCATCCGTTTATCTTTTAATTTTGCCACATAAAAAAGACGAAAGGCAGACGATCACCATCATTCTGCCTTCCGCATTCACAATACCATCGACCTATTCAGGATCATCAAAATCAAACTCCAGCCAAGTCTCTTCTTCCATGGCCTTGGACGGATTCTCAGCCTGTTTAAAGAAGTCTTTATATGCGCTTCTGATCATCGACATCACAGCCGTACCATAGACATCTCCTTTCAGCATTTTCTTCAACTTATTGATCCTATATTCGTATCGCTCAGCAAGCATCTTCAAAGCAATGCGTTCACGATTATTCTCCAGGTATGCTGCTGCCTCTGGATTTTCAGGATTATCAAAATCATCATCATCCGAAAGCAAGCTCTTATACGTATCGTAGTAGTCTTTTACTCCTGCCTTCGTCTTCTTGAATCGCCATGCAGCCATCACATCCTCCGAAGTGCTTCTTTTCAGATACTCTTCGTTCTTCTCCTCTGGAACCACATCACCATTCACATACGAACGTGCCCTGTCTACAAGATCCACCATTTCTATGCGCTCATGATCCTGTGCGCTCATCTGCTTCTCGATGAACTGTCTCAGTTTCTCCTTCTGACTGGCATTCCGACTCTCGTTGTATACTTTCAGAGCCTCATCAAGATCCTCGATACCATCTACCATTTCATTCTTGGCATCACTCTCGATCATTCTCTTTACCGTCTCGAAGATAGCATCAGGATCAATACCATTCTGCACACAGGCCTTGTATACCTCTGCCACATAGTTCATATCTCCTGCCTTGATAGCCTTCTCCATATACTGACGAGCCTTGTACTTGCTCATTCCCTTACTGGTAGGCATCACAAGATCTATCAGCATAAACTCTTTGTCGCTGTCCGTAGGTATGCTATAGGGCAAGAATGACTTAGCAAGCACAAACAGTCTTGCCACATCCTTCTCTCTTCCTTTCAATCCCTTCATGTCCTCGTTTTCCCATCCGCTGAGGCTATGACCGCTAACAATATTAACAAAGGTATTAACCATCGGATTAACCTTACCTGCCATCTTGTTGATCAACGCTCCAGGGAATGTCACATCTCCACTCTGATTGTCGATAAATAGTTCAGGAAGTTCTCTAAACTGTTTTCCCCATCTGGCATAAACCTCTCTATTCTGATCGTCTCTTCCGTAGAACAAGTGGCTTGTCTGGCCAAGTGTATTACCAAACATGGTGTAATCATACCACTTCATGCCATCGGGATAGGCCAGCTCGTAGGGACTCTTATAGCCAGGATCTATCATTCTCTTCTCCTCTGCCATACGTTGCTGTTCGTCCACATCCTTCTTTCTATTCCAGGCATTCCAAGCATTGATCAGTACGCCAAAGTAGAATGCTGCACTCGCCCAGAACTGTCTGCCATATTTCTTTCTCAGACCCTCTGGCGTGGTGTCCTTCAAGGTCTTGCCGAGACCATTCTTCTTCACCTTCTGCCAGAAACTGTCGCTCTCATAAAGCGTTCCAACACCTAACGGTGCAAGTGCCTGCCGAATAGTGGAAACCGTCCAGTCTGGTGATAGCAATGCAGCTCGCATCAGTCGCTCATTCATCGGACTCACGCCCAACACATCCCAGTGTTGACCTCCAAAAGTATCATTGATGAACTGACCCAACTCATCCAGTGCTTTCTCTGTCTTGTCGTAGTCCCAACCTTCCTTCTCTGCCTGCTTGCGGATCTTCGCTGCATACTTCTTGTAGGCATCAATCTTGAAACCATCATGGATCACGTCCCACAGCAGCTTATCACTGCCTACATTGAAGAAGTCTACCATGTCGGCCACGTATGCCGTTCCCAGGGCATTCGCAGGAAGTCTGTGCAAGAACTCCTTCACCTTCGCACTGACATTCTGAACATCAGTCGTACAGTAGTCGTTCGTTGCGCCCAGTGTCACAAGGTGCTTCACAGCGTCTCTTGTCACGGCTCTGTCAACCATGGCTGGAGTCCGTGCGCCAGTACCTGCTTTACCTTTCTTCACGAAGTCCCATGCACCCTTTACCAGAAATTCCCACAACATATCCTTGCCAAGCACCTTCGCCGTTCTTGCAGGATTGCTCAGTGCCACGGCTGTCTCTGTCAGTGCACCATGATGGAAGAAACTCAAAGTCAAATTCAGTTTCTTCATCAGTCCGCTGGGTGTCCAGAACAGCCTGTCAATCCATTTCTGCATCTCAGGGTGTGCAGTTGGATCAAGGATTCGCTGTCTACCGAATACGCTATTAATATAAGGTACTGCATCCCTAAGCACTTTCTTCCCTTCAAGTGCTTGATTATCAATTCTTACATAGTTACTATCCCTATTCCTGTCATCTACAATGATAGGCATCATGGCTGGCATATCCTTTCCATTATCGATTTCCAGGGAGAAGTCACTAAGGAAGTCTATCAGTCGCTTGTTGGCAATCGTCTCTGTAGCTCTATGTCCGTAATCCAGGATGATACCTGTGATGTCATTATACTTGGGAACCAATCCCATATCCAGACCTGCCTGTAAGCTGGGCAATACACGATGCTTCGTGTATGGGCTACGCTGTCTCAAAGCTGTCATGTAGTTACGATAACGCTCAACAGCATCCTTGGGACTTCTGTCAAAATCCCAGATGTGAGTTACATAGTCCTCCAGCTGACTTGCCCCAAACAGCACATTCTCTTCCTGCATCAGCGTGTACTGATCACGGAACCAGTCACTCACCTTCTCCGCAATCTCGGCAACAACCTCTCTGTTCTCAGGCTTGCTCTTGAATGGATCATAATGAACCTCGACATTCTCAGGCAGCAGGAACAATCCCTCTTCGCCCTCGGCAATCTGCCTTGCAAGTTCCGCGCTCCTCATCTTCTCGACAACCCTGTCATACTCAATGTAGAAAGGCACATCGCGCAGTATGTTCTTCCAGTCATCCTTGTCGGCTTTCCTTGCAAGGTCTTTCAAGTCCTCAGCAAAGTACACATCCTCCAGGTTGCTCGTCTCAATATACTTTCTGCGCTCAATGATCTCCTGGTGGATGTCCTTCTTCATCTGCTTCTTGCTCCAGCTCTTGCCAATTTCCTTGCCAAGCTCTGCCATGCCCTGCTGCATCTCCTTCCATTCTTCGTCACTGATCCGCTCGCCTGTAAGTCGGGATGGAGGGGGAAGCGTGCCTTCCCACAGATGCTGGTCATCGGTCTTCTCGTCTGGCCCTGCAAGCTCTGCCTGTATGCGCATGTTTTCCGCTTTCAGCTCTTCAAGCTTCGCATCACGCGCTGCCTTTCGTTGATTGTATGCGTTCATGCGCTCGTTGAAAGCATCATCAGTCTCACCCTCAGCCTTGATTGGCATGACATCAATCATCGTCTGCATCTTCAAGGAATTGATCGAATCAGAAATCATCTGATACCGTTCAGCTACACTGTTATCCGGCGTCTCACCTGCTGCCACCCTTCTCTCAAACTCCTCCTTGTCTGCTCTCCATCTGTTCAGCCTCTCCTGGAATGCACGTACGTCTTCGCCTCTGCGCTTCCTGGGCTGCTCTCCTGGATCCGCAAGGGCAAACATGGGCTGTCCTCCCATCACGCTCTCCTTCATCTCGGGCGTAATGTCAACACTCCACATCTTGCGGTCGTTCTCGTTAGGCAGATCCAGCTCGACCTCCTCAACCTTCGCACCCCATTTCTTAACGTACTTCTGCATGAACTTGGGAATCATCTGGTCATAGAAGCCCTTCATGCCTTCGCCACCCACATAGAGATCATCACCGCTCAGTGTCACCTCCTGGCCGTTGGCAGCATCAGCCTCATCCATCATCTTCTTAGCAAGCTCCTTGCCATAGATAGACTGCATCTTCTCGGCATTCATCCTGCCTCCAGCACCATCAATGAAGTTACCCTCCTTGTCCGTGGCAAACACATCATATTCATCGCTCTCAATGGGCTCCCCGGTCATGCTGTCCTTCGTAATCTTGAACACATCAATGGACTTCACCTGCCCACCAATATCATATCGGCGTGCCTGCTGCTCTCCTGTTGTCCATGCCATCTTGTCATAACCGTTCTCAGCTGCATATCTCAGCATTCGCTTCATACCCAGCTCCATCCAGTTGCTACCAAATGGAGCATCCGCAGGCCACTCAAACATCTTTCTATACTTTGCCTCTTCTGCTTTGAGTGCATTGTACGTCTCAACCTCTTCAATGCTCATTGACTTTGACTGAAGTACATCCATAAACCTCATCCCGTACTTCTCGCGCATTCTCTCTCTGAAGGCAAATATGTCCTTAGATGCTTGATCATATTTGCTTTTGTAATCTTGTGGCCTATAACCTCTCCTTATTGGGTTTCCGTCTGCATCTTTTCCAATAACCTCACGTGCATCCTGGTGTCTCTTGCTCTGAACCTCATCAACGACGAGCACCTTATCTCTCTTCGCACTCTCGTACTCATCGATAAGCTTCATCGTCTCGTCGATCACCTTCTGTGCTCTCGCACTTTCCTGCTGATCGCCCAGGTCATACACAATATCAAGCATGGTATTGGTTCTGTTAGCATCCTTACCTCTTGCCAGATAGTAGCCAAAGTATTTGCGTGCAGCATCCTCATCGCTCATGTTCTCGCTCTTCATGTCGCCATACTTGGCAGCAAGACCATCAATAATGCTGTTCGCACTCTCGCCCTGGTACTTCGTCTGGGCATCACCGAAACGCGTCCATACCACAGCCCTGCCCTCTCCGGCATCACCAAAATGGATCTCGTCTTTCTCATTCCACGCCTCAATGTTGGGCACAGTCATGGCAATCTCACGTCTGTTAGTCAGTCCATCGGTGGTGTAATGCAATCGGGTCATATTGATCTGGCCAGCCTCTTCTCGTCTCACAATATCCCCTTCATACGACAACTCGTAATCCTCATCTATTGTGGGATCCTCGCGAAGCAATCTCCTCCACGCTGCACCATAATCATCATTCTCGATAGCCAGGGCAGTCCACCACTTTGTCCTGAGACTGATGGGGACACCTCCCTTACCCTCTGCATAGTTCACCTCCTCGATCTTGATGGCATTCTTGGCAATGAAGTCCATCACCTCATCCTTAGTAAGCGTCCGTGCCTTGCCACTACTTTCGTCCCGCCCGGGAAAGTTCCCAGTAGTTTTCTGCTGGGCATCCTCCAGCCATTCACTGAGTCCCATCCACTTATCTTCACCCTTCTTCAAGCCTCCGGCCTTCTCGATCATCTTCAACCACTGCTCAGGTGTAGCCTTCTCCTGCTTGATACCCTCAACAGCCTTAGCCGCATTGCTATAGAAAGGATCATTCTTCTCTACAATGGCAAACTTTACATTTACAGATGGCTTATCCTCTACACCAAATGGCTCGTATGCCTGTGGGTCACCGTTTGAATAGTCACTACCATCACCCAGGCGTATCTTACCATCAATAATATGAATATCACCATTATCATCGATAATAAGATTATCATGATTCGTATCGAAGTATGTGAACTTACCATCAGTCCAAACGATATACTCATCATCAACAACCTTTTCCTCCAATCCCAAAGATTCAAGGTATTTGTCAATGAAGGCATTAGATTTATCGGTATCTCCTGCAAAATACTCATATACAGTTCTACCCTTTATGTAAGGTTGTTCTGTGACAATGCAGAATATGCCGTTATTGTCCCTTGTATAGCCAATAACGGTCTCAACCTCTGCCTTGTTATTGAATGTGGCAATATCGTCAAGTCTGCTTGCAAGATTATCCTGTTCGTTTATTGAATTTACAAATTCAGTCTTGACTACATATCCTTCCTTTTCTGTGCTCTCAAATACTTCGCACTCAAATCCACCGCCTATTCGTTTTCCTCTGGCGATGTCTGCGTAGTCGAACCAGCATCCGTTCTCCTTCGCCCATACCTCAACGCGGCTTTCTGCTCTTCGGTTAAGTATTTGCTTGTTTTGATCTGCATCAGATACAGCGATGGACTGTGAGGTCTCAGCACTCCGCGGCTGTTGATCATGATTCCCTTCTCCTTCTCTATCTTCACCTCTCTGTCCCACATCCACTTTAGGCCACTCAGCGAGTAACCTTCCAGCAATGTGGGGGTATGTAGAAAAACTTCCATCCAACTCGCTGCCCAGTCGGGATAACCGTACTGTTCGTTCGTCGAGGCATCTTCTGGCAATTTCGGTTGCTTTGTCATAGTCTTTATCATTTTGATGCTGCAAATCTACGAATAATTTTCGAGATTCCACACCATTATACTTGTTTTTCAGCCTTTCATTCTCTTTTTTGTCACCCAGTGCAAATTTCACACCATCTGCCACTACTTTTGTACCGTCGGCAAAAGTTCCCGATGGTTTTCCATCGGGCTTTCCTGCCACCGCTCCCGAAGCATCCGCTTCGGTCTCCTCCCATCCAGCAGCCTTCATCCTCTTGCGCTCCTGCTCCATCAGCTTCTTCGCATTCTGGTGCAACTCGCTGTCCGTGCCATACAGGCCTTCCACATCGCTCAGGCGCACAGCATCGGGCGAGAACTGGTAATCCTTGCCATTTTCTCCCTTCTTCGTGCGCTTGTTCAGCTCTGCCACCTCCGCATCACTCAGCTCTCTCACTGGACGGATAGCACCTGCAATGATCCAGTCCTGGATAGCATCGGCATTGGTGTTCGTGCGATAGTAGTATGAACCATCCTCTGGCATGTGCATCAGCTGCGCCTCCTTGCGATTCTTCTTACCCTTGTTCGCACCGCTCTTGATAAGGCTCGCATTGGCCAGAGCCTCATCGTTATAGTCCACATCATCGGGAACCTCACATTCCATCCACACCTCATCCTTGGCTCTGTAGCGGATGGTGTTCACGTCTGTTCCTGCCACACCCTTCTGCAGCACACCACCGATATGTCCTGCGCTTGGCGTGTCAGTAGCATGAATACCAGGACGGAAGGCATACTCGGCAACCGTCGTACCATCATTGCCGCTCAATCCCACATTATACAGCAACATGCCACCATCCTTGGCTCCAGGTCGCGTACTCATGTATCGCTTCCCTTCCTCCGTAGCCTTGTTCACCTCATCCTTGCTTGGCATCTTCGTTCCTGCATCCTCTATACTACCGTCCTCGCTCCACAGCCAGAAATGCTTCTCGTTGGGATGCTCGGCAAACTTCTCCTCGAAAGGCTTGATCTCAGGCGCATCACCCTTGTACCACGATCCCTTCTGCACACGGCTGTTACGGTCAATGAACAACCACCCATAGCTTCCGTCAGGGTACTTCCTCATCATCTTGTACACCGTCTTCACCTTCTTGGGCTTATAATCTGGTGCAAGTGCAAATTTCACACCCTCTTCTGCATTTTTCTGTGCAATCGCTTGCTCAGTTCCGATATTCTCCGTATCTTTGCCGCCGGAAAGGTTCTCGTTCAATTTTGAAACGAGGATCTCCAAAGTGGATTTTGACACCCCCCTTACATCATGTTCGGGCAAGGACTTAATCCATTTTTTTAGTTTGTCTACGTCTCCAGAGATTATGGAATCTGCCCAATTTTTGTAACCGAGATAAGAGTCTTTTCCGTAAAGACTTGTCACGTCATTTACTTCAAGTTTGTCCATATTACCTTCCAGGTCTATTGCTACAACAATATTGTTACCCAGTCTATCCTTTGCTTCTATCAGAGCTACAACGGAATTTGAATCACCCCTTGTTGTTCTGAATGTCAGTATAGGATCATGCAACAATAGTGGTAAGTTCCTGATGGATCGTAAGTCAATGTCGTGCTTCTTTGAAACCTTGTTCAGCACACTCTGTCTGATAATAATTTCGTTCGCATTTGGTATATATTTTGACAACGAACCATAATTGTGCATATTCAGGTATTCGTGTCTTCTGAGACGGTTTTGGATGTAAGATGTCAATTTGGAATTAAATTCATTACTTTCATCTTTGACTCTTTTGTACTCATCCTCTGACAAGCTGAACTTCACATTGCCCTCTGGCTTCAATCCGTCATCGTAATATCTGTCAATATCCGCAAGGATTCGGCTTGATGTTGCATCTTCGTATGACACACTATGATCTACATCATAATTGTCATTCATAAAGTCAATATCCAAACAACCTTCACTCTTGCGAATGAAGAAATTCAGCTTTTCTCGCTGTTCCTTTGTAGGCTTGCGCATCAGCTCCATGGTTCCATATCCATTACCTGCATCCAAACGGATATTCCCTCTCGATCCAAAATCTGCAAGGTATTTCCATCTTTCATCCATCTTTCCATCGTAGATATTGCCTATCTCTCGATG
The DNA here is from genome assembly GCA_045617885.1 of Bacteroidales bacterium. Taxonomy (GTDB): domain Bacteria; phylum Bacteroidota; class Bacteroidia; order Bacteroidales; family UBA3663; genus Liminaster. Next base: position 38,329 of record JAZLJN010000027.1, read on the forward strand.
ATCCTTGTCACGTCTGCCTGGTTCGCCTCCGTTTTTCTTTTCACTGAAATCAAGTCGTGTTCCGTCACTAAGCAGCCATCTGGTTTCTCTCCAGTCGTTCGTAACGCCAAACATCTCTTTGGCCTTCTGGTTAAGATTATCCGAATCCTCCTTGGCAAGCTCTGGATCCAAGGCAAACTTTACCGCATTCCCATACTCAGCCTCTTCCTCCAGCACGCCATGGTCATCCATACTGTAGTAGTCATCCACATTACCTTTCAATCGCAAAGCATCCCTAACAGATACAGCACCTCCGCTCTTCGTTTTTACAATATTAGCAATCTTTGATGCTGCCTTATTGTCCCATTTACCACTACCAAATATGAAAGCAGTTCTGGAACTTGTATGAGAAGCCATTTCCACAATCTCATCGGCAATCTTCGCCGCATTCTCCTGCGTTAGGTCATTCTCTTTCAGGAACATGTTTGCGGTCACATAATGCTGCCCGTTGGCAAGCAGCACGCCAAGCTTGCCTCTGTCACCCAATCTATGACTGCTAATGAATGCAGCAATATCTTTGCTGTTAGTAATCTTGTTCTCGCCAAACACATAGTCCTTACTGAATACATTCTTACTGAACTGGTAGACCTTGTAATCTACAGACTCACCGCCAGCATCCTTTGGGCGTTGCTGCTCTTTTATCTTTCCCCAATCTTCAAACTCTGAATACTTTCCAGACTTCTGATCTATGATGATAGAAGGTCTTAGCTTGTCACCAAACATTGCATACAACTTGTTGTGTATATCCTTATCTGCACCACTTGGATTTAAACTGCCACCTGGGTGATTATGCACAAAAACAATAGCATCAGGTTTGATATTCTTTATGGCAACAACTGGTGACATTTGATCTGCAGGTGATCCTGTCATATCTCCCATTCCTGCATGAAGGATCGTAGCCTTGCCATTCTTGATCAGCACAAAGAAAACATTCTCGATAGCACTATCCTCCAGGCTTCTGAACAGGTAGGCAATATCCTCAGGGCTTTCAATCTTCTCCTTGCCGTTGAATGTGAATGCCTTATCCTCTACATACCTTCTTTCTACATAGCACTTCTCGCCACTCTTCAATCTTCTCAGCTTGAAGTCCTCCGGTGTCTTCTCCTTCTTGCCACTACTTTTATCCCGTTGGTAAAAGTCCCCTGGCGTTAACGGCAGGGTTTCATCACCACCGTTCCCGATGGTTTCGCCATCGGTTCCTGATCCACTACTTTCCTCCCGTCCGGGAAAGTTCCCTGCCATTTTTGGCAGGGCATCATCCACCTGTTCCTTCTGCTCAGCCTCAGCACCCTCAAAGTCAAACTCCATCTGCACAAAGCCAGTGTTTCTTCCCTTGCCATCCTTGTAGTTACCTACGGACGCTCCCTTGGGCAGCTCAAAGTCCTTGTCCGTCAGCCCGAACATTCTTCGAGCCTCCTTCTCCTCCCAGGCCAGGTTCTCGCGCTCCTCCATCAGTTCACGTCGCTGATTCTCCATTTCAAGTATGGACTCCTTCTGTGCATCCGTCAGCTCTCGGTTAAATCTTCGTGTGTCCTGGATAGCCTCATCGATGCGCTTCAACTTATCCTCAATCTCCTTGTCTTTCTCCTTCAATTCGGGCAATATCAAGGCGTGCTTAGTTTCAGCAGGTTCATTTCTGAGCTCACCATTTCGTGCCTCGTTATTCTTGACGGCAATCATATACATATTCTTCCACGTCACTCTGGCACTGTACAGGGCTTCCGACTTCGCCGTGATCTCTGCATTAATGTCATCCGGTGCTGCCTTCCACAGTTGCTTTACTCTGCTCAGCCATGAGTTGATATATTTGATCAGTCCCTGGATAATGCCTGTCACATCCGTGTCGTTCTCAATGGCCTTGTCAATAAGATCTCTTGCACGCTCTGCATCACCAACCAGATTGATGTCACCTGCCCAGTTGGCACAGATCTCCTCCTCAATGTCTGCTTCTCCTGGCATATTATATTTCTTGCCAGCTTCATTGGAAGCTTTGTACGCCTCCTCGTAGGCATTCTTAACAAGGTCGTACTTCTTCTGGAACTCATCAGCTCCCATTGACTGCTTCACAAGATCCACAAATCCATCCCATACCTCCTTGCTTACCTCGGTCTTGATGGCGTGCGTGCTCTCATGACTCATCGTCCAATACAATGCCTCTTCTGAGTTGCAAATATCACTATTGATAACAATGGCATTTCGCTTAGAGTCGAATGAACCCTTTCCATCCACGCCGTAACGCTCACGGAACGCATCACCCGTCATAAACTCAATAGTTCTACCAATGCTCTTGCCAAACATATCCAATGCTGCCACATCTGCCTGGCTCAGTCCCTTCGTCTGCTCATTGAACAAGAGTCCACCTCTCCGTGCCACCTGCTCGTTATGCACCTTCCAGGCATCAGGCGTTCCAACACCCTCTGCCGCTGCAATGCTCTCGCGTGCCTCTGCCAGGAGGCTCTGTGCATATTCAGCGAATGGCTTCGTCTTACGGTGGCTGCTATCTATCCACTTCTTGAAGTCAGCTATGCTCACCTCTGTAATCTTGCCCAGGCCATGCCAACCCTCGCTATAGTTCGCAAGGTATGCCTTCCGTGCCTCATCCTCGCTCTCAAAGCCAAACATCACCTTATGCTCATCAAAGCTGCCATCCTTATTCACCTGGTCAACAACGTAGATCTTTCCTCTTTGTGGATTATCACTCAGGAACACATCGATATGGTCACCATCCACACCTTCCGTACCGCGAATGTAGCCGTATGTATTATTCATCTTCACGCTCCACTCATTGCCATCAGCATCCTTGCCGCTGCGTATGCTGCCCTTGGTATTCTCTATGGTGAAGTTGAAACCTTTGAAGCTGATATGTCCCATCTTGTAGTTGCCAGCCTTCTTCTGAGCCTCCGTAGGATTGGGGTTAACATCGTCCTCTGCCTGGCGCATCATAGCCTCCATGCGGTCTGCCTCTTCCTCGTTCGCTCTTCTTTCAATTTCCTTTCTGATAGCCTTACCAAACACATTTCTGCTATCATTTACGAATGGCAGCTTCTTGGCTTCAAGCAACTCCTCATCATCAACATTTGAAAGGAAGTCGCCTACCTCAGTCATCAGCTCACGGTATTCATCCTCCTTTCTGCCCAGTTCATCACTTTCGCTGTCAAGCAGAAGGAGCTCCTTGCGCATTTCAGCCTCATCGGCAATCATCTGTTTGAAACGATCGCTAATGTCGCTCTCCTCGACACCCTGCATCTGGCGAGCCTTGTAGAGCTCAACCGAGATCTTTGCCTTCTCACCGAAATCAGAAGTCTTGCGCAGTGCATCCTCAAGCTCCTGTATGCTCATGCTACTCAAAGCATCATCCGACAGCTGCCCATTTCCAACTGCACCTTCCTGCTTCTTACGCTTCCGTTCCTCCTGGGCTTTCAGGGCAGCTTCCTTTCTCTTGTTTATCCTTTCATTCTTTTCTTCCAGACGCTGTATGCGGTTTTCAGTTTTCTTGATCAACCATTCGATAGCCTGTGCCTTCTCACTGCTTCGATTGATTATCCTCAGACTCTTCTTCCACCCTTCCACACCATTTCTCAGATCATCAATCTGCTCATAGTCGTAATCTTTCAGAAGAACCTCAAACATTTTCTTATAACGCTTTTCACCCTCCTTGTCACCAAATCGCAATGCCTGTTCTATGTTGTGATCAAAACCTGCATCCTCCCTATAGTTTGGCTTCATGGGCTCTCCTCCGTTCATCTCGCGTTCCTCTTCCAGATCATCAAATTCATCGCGAGCCCTCTGCACCAGTCTCTTCTCGGTGAAATACTTGATGTCACCGACACTCTGTGCTCCTCTGATAACCTCTATAATAGCATTGACACCTGCCATAGCATCAGCCTCATCATACACGATGCCCAGCTGTCGGCACATTTCAGTCACTCTGTCACCAGCTTCCTCGACACTTATTCCACCGCTCTTTCTCGTTCTGAACAGATAGGGGAACTTCCTTCTATCCCTCTCCTTGTAGCCAGTCATGGCAGCAACACCCTTGATCTCTCTCCCATCTACATCTTCCGTGTTCCACATCAGATCACCATCGCTTATGATCATGGCGGCAACATCCAGGATGTCCTTAGGCTCAGTGTCTTGTATCATTTCAACAAGTTCAGGATAGCCGGAATGCTTGAACTCATCAACAGCCTCCCTCCATTCCTTGCTGTGACTCTCGCCACCTCTTGCCTTTCGTGTCTGCGCAGCTCTCTGGGCGGCGTTGCTCCTCTTCTGCTCGTCAGTAAGCTTTATTTCCGCATTTTTTGGGGAAATTTCTTGCTTATTTCCGTCGTTTTCTGTAATTTTGCCGCCAGATAAGTCGCTTGGAAGAGCAGAAAGGGCTGCTGCCGACCCTTCATCGGGAGAAAGTATGAGGAATTGCCCGCCCTCGCGAGCTGCTTGTCTTTTTAGTTTTTCAAGACCTTCTCCGTCTATTTTTCTCCAACCTATAATCTCCACATTATCTTTACCCTTGTACACATCAAGTACAACTACAGAGTTTTTATCCCCAGTATGTATGGCAACCTTGTAGTCAGGTCGCTTGATGGGCTGAGACTGTCCATACAGATTAGTTCTGTACAAAGCATCAAACAATATATTTCTGCTTTCGTTGGGATTCAGTTCTGGATGATTAGTTCTATTCTTTTCAAAGATGTTCTTTTTGATAACAACAGGCTTCCCATCTGTTCCAATAGCATTTGACACCTGACTGCTTAGTTCAGGCAACTGAACATTCCTCGTAGGGTTCTCAAAGTCATCATCACCAATATCATCAACACTCTTAGCAATCTCTACTACAAGTTTTCCATCTTCATCTACAGGGTTGCCATTCTTATCCGTATTTTGTTTATTCTCTTCTTCTGCACGCTTTTGCTCTTCTTCTGCAGCCTTTCGAGCTTCTTCTTCTTCTGCACGCTTGCGAGCCTCTTCCTCAGCTTTGGCTTGCTCCTCAGCTTGCTTGCGTGCTGCCTCCTCAGCGGCTTTCCGCTCTTCTTCTGCCTTAGCCTCTGCCTCGACTCTTGCCTTTTCCTCGGCCTCCTTGCGTTCAGCCTCAGCCTTGGCAAGCTCCTCAGCCTCTCTTACCTTTCCATAGTAATCATCCTGCTCTTTAAGCGTCTTCTCATAATCCATCAGGATGGGCTGCTCATTCTTAGGCTTCAAAGTGCGAGTCTTCTCGTCATAGACAGTATGAACCATGGCCACTGTGCCATCCTCATCCACACCAACGACCTTCATAACACCATCGTACGTCTTGATCTCTGCACCTTCGTAGGGTCTTACTGTCAACGGATGATGCTCCAGCGCAAAGTCTGCCATTCTTACAGCCCTTCCCACGGCCTCAGCTGTCTTCTGCTCATATTCCTCATCAAGGTCATACTCTCTCACAATACTGATCTTGTGCTTGGGAAGCTGCTCAGTTCGGCCATCAGCGTGCTTCACAAACACATCATCACCTGCAAAACCTATCACATACACAAGCTCCTTGCTGTCACCGCTGCCGATCGTCGCTTCTGTCACGACCTTACGTGCAAACTGTTTGTTCAGGAACTGCTCCATGTTAGCCTTCAGTGCCGCAACATAATCCTTAGCATTCTTCTCTGCACCTCTTCGCTGTGCCTCCATCTGCAGCAATCCCTTTACCAGTCCCTTAGCAGCCTCCTTCTTGTCATCGGCAAGCATATCGATCCACTTCTCAATGGTCTCAGGCGTAGCATTCTCATCCACCAATCTCAATGCCGTGTCCAGATCTCCAGTTTCAAGTATGCCATTTGCCCCATCAATCATCGCGCGTATATCCTTACCCAAAGCCTGAAAATCCTGCTGCCAGTATTCATTCCCCTCAGGCACAGTAGGCATCACATACTCACCACCGTTCCCTTCACCACCGTTCCCGATGGTTTTGCCATCGGCTCCTTCGCCACTACTTTCGTCCCGCCCGGAAAGGTTCCCTTCAGTTTTCTGCTGGGCCTCTTCTACACCGTTCCCTGACGTTAACGGCAGGGCTTCCGCTCCAGCCTTCAATGCCTCCGTAGCTCGCTCAGTAGCCTCTGCCTCATGGCTCTCTGTTCCCATTCTTCTGGTCAGCTCGTCAATATACTCGGCCACGATATTCTGCTCACCCTTTTCCACATCACGCTCCGCAAATGGCTTCTCAATGATAGCCTTCAATTCATCGGAAGTCAGTCCATTCTTCCTTGCAACGGCATTTCGCGCATTGACAAGGTCTGCGGCATTCAGGAATCCACCTCGCATCTGTCTTGCCACAGCATACAGATACTCAAACTGCGCTGCTTGTTCATCCGTCCACGTACCTTCGCCTGCCTCGCGCTTGCCATCCTGCACCTCACGCCATTCTCTGTACTTACCCATCGCGCCCTCTCTCCATAAAGCAAAAAGCGATTTGGGATCCACACCCTGCTGTCTGGCTGCAATCTTCATCACATTGGCATCCATATCTGCCATGAATTTCGCATGAATCAAGCCCTCAAGCAGGTTGATCTTCTGCGCCTCAAAGCTGCCAACATTATTCATGCGGTACTCCTGAGCCTCATCCTCGCTCTCGAACTTCATTCTGTGATACAGCTGTCCCATGTTCGCATCGGCTCCCATTGTGAACAGATCCACAACATACTTCCCATCCTCATCCTTGTACACCTGGCTGCAGGCAATGACAGGCGAGGCCGACATGGGCTGCCCTGTCAGGAAATAGTTCACCTTACTCTTGGCCACCTCTGGTATCAGCCCATTCAGATACATATCACCCAGCTTCGTGTTGCGCGTCATCCAGTCTATCTGTTGCATCACACTTCCCTCGGCAATCTTCTTGGGCATATTCATCAGCTCACCTTCTGCGCTCCTGGCAATGCTTATCATCACTTCGCGCGTGTCCTTGCCTTCATATCCTTGCTCGTTGAAGGCCTTGATCTCATCTGCCGTAAACTCCATCTCTGGCGCATCTGCCATCAGCGCATCAAAACCATTCCTGATCTTGCTTCTACTCTCTGTGCCTTTCTTCACGCCATCCCGGAAACGCGAAATCTCACCAAACACCTTGAAAAACTTCACCATTGCGACATTCTTCAAGAACATCTGCAGGAAACCCTCCTTTCTTCCCTGCATCTGACCATCAGAATCCTCGTTCATGCTCTGCTCTATATACTCAGGCAAAGTAAACACACCTGCCTCAGCACCTATGCCTACAGCACCTATGCCCATCTTGCTCAGCTTTCCTGCGCCCTTGCTCCACAATTGCGTACCATATCCCAATGTACCGACAATCGAACCAAGTCCGAAACCTCTCATTCCTGCCAACAGAGCACTGCCAAAATCTGCCTTACCCTCCAACTGAATACCACTCATCAGCGAATTGGTTGCATCCATGGTGGCAAAGGTCGTTCCGCTTCCAATGATTCTGCTGACTATCATTTCTCCCTTCGTCGCCGTGCTCATCGCTGTTCGCATAGCTGCCTGGCTCGCAAGACCAGTCTCTTGCAGAAGTCTCGTATACGCATACTTACTAAATACCTTCTGGCCTATCCATCCTCCCACCTTACCAAACATCGGCATGGAAGTAACCATGTCAACACCCATATTCAGCATCTCACTGCCGAATGCAGCCAAACCGTTCATTCCCTGCTCATACTCGCCCAATGCCATCTGTTTGGCATATCTTGTACTTAGATCTTCAGTTGCCATGGTCGCAATGCGTCCAATAAAGCTATTGCGAAGATTCTTGATATAGTAATCACCCACACTGTTAGGCTTGAACTTCTCTGCCTCCTTACCCAGTGTATAGTTCATTACATAATCATCCAGATCTTTCAGCGTATCATCAACCGTCCGTCCAGTCAGGTAGGCAAGCTTCGCCACACTCGGATCATGCTTCAAGCTTTCCATAATCTTGTCATGATAGCCCTGTGGTGAAACCTCGGATTGCTTCTCCTTGTCGGCAATAACAGCTCCGGGTCTCATCCTTCCTGCAACTGCATTCATGGCATCTGTGCTATTCTCAGACTTAGAGAAATCCATTTCCTTAACTACATTCTCATACGCCTCCTTGATCACGCGGTCAATCTTGCTATATTCCACGTTGATCTCCTGCTGTCTCTCACGGTTCTTGATAGCACGATTCACCTCACCAAACGAAAGTCCTGAATTGTTCTGCCCAGAAGGTCTAAAGCTCGGCTGTCCGCTCATTCCAAAGCTGCCATTCTTTGCCTTATCCCCATACACACGGCTCAACATGGTGTTCTCAGGCTTCATGGCACCGATTTCTGCATTCTTGGCAGCCATCCACTGCCCCAGGCTCTGGCTCTTCTGCATGGCATCCACCTTCTTCTGCGCATTCTCCTTGCTCATGGGCTTTCCATCCACGACCGCATAGTCCTCACCATACTGCTCCATGTTGGCCAGATGATCATCAATCTCCTTTACCACATCAGCTTTCTTCTTCTGCGTGCCATCCTCCAAGGTCACCACATCACCAGGAGCCTTCAGCACATCATATCTCATCATCCTCAGATCATCAGCCTTACTGAATGCACTGTAGCCTTCCTCCTCCTTTTCGACACCGTTCCCAATGGTTTCGCCATTGGTAGCATTACCGCCACTACTTTTATCCAGTCCGGAAAAGTTCCCAATGGTTTCGCCATTGGCTCCACCTCCATCTGTTCCCTGCTTCATTGCGCTGCTCTCAGCACCATTCATTCCCTCATTCATTACGCCGTAAGGGTCATTGGCCTGTTGCGTTGTCACAGCACCTGCACCATCATCAGCTGCTTTTTCACCAATCACCGCAGCCCCCTTACCGTTCCCAGTCGTTGACGACTGCGGTTCATCCACGATCTCATCATCAGTAGGGTTCACATCGTCCGTCTTCTGCTTCTGAGCATCAGCATCTATATTGTCATAGCTTCGAGGTCTGAGACCATAGAAATCACTATGCTTCAAGTCCTCTACTCCCCATTCGTATTCATCGCCGCTCACCGGATCCTCCGCATGAAGTGTAGCACCAGGGAATGCCGTTGCAAGCTTATCAACACCAAACCTGTCATAATCCTTACTCTGGATGTATCGCTTTGTGCCGTTTGGCAAAGTCAATCTGTACTGTGACATATTTTATTATTATTGATTGTTATTGGGTAACTATCTTATTCGTCAACTCTCTTATCTTTGTTATATTTGTAGGTGATTTCCACCACCAGCATCAAGCCCAATCGCTTTCTGAGCTTCCATCCCCCTCAACCTTTCCTCTCTTGGCCAGGTATCGGTCTCTCATGCTTTCAGGCTCGGGTGTCGGCTCATCATTGACTGACATATCTTTTCTTGTCTTCTCAATCTCTTGAAGCATCTCATTAGTAGTAGCATTCTTCTTGGGTTTCTTCCCAGTCACCTCACAAGCCTTTAGATACGCCTCATTCAGGGCGTGTGTACCTTTATAAGTATGCTTCTTGCCATCTTTATCCGTCACAACGTATGATGTATTACTCTTGCTCTCGCTACTCTTGTTGGCCTTCTTGTCAGCATCCTTGATGGCATCATCAATCTCCTTGTCAGTCAGCCCATATTGTTTTTTAAGTTCTTCGCGGTCTCTCACACCACTATGTATGGCACTATATCCCTTGCGTTTAGCTTCAAGTATAGCGTTTTTCCTTGCACGATCATCCTGCTCCTGCCTTCTCTGCTCATTCTTCTTGTCCTGTTCCGCGCGTCTTTTATCTGCATCAGCCTGTCTCTCTTCCGCCTTACGTTGTTTCTCTGCTTCGGCTGCCTTCTTCTCTCGATCCCTGTACGCAGAAAGATACTGCTTGACAACATCATCCCTCTTCTTCTCCAGGTCTGCATTATACTTCTGTCTGCTGGCAAGAACCTCCTGCTGGATTCTCGCCTTCCTTGCATCATCACTTGCATTGTATGTCTGTCCCCAGTTACTTGCCCCTACACCCTGAGTCACACCGAAAGCATTGGCAGCATCTTTCAGCGCATCCACGATACCCATCCATGTACGCTTGCGCTTCTCCTTCTTCTGGTAAGCTTCAATCTCCTCGGGTGTCATACCGGAATAATCCACCTCACCTGAAACCTCCTGCCTGGGATGCTTCTTCTTATACGCCTCAACATAATCGTCACCATACTTGTTAGCTTTCTCCAGCAGATCATAGAAATCACCTATCGATCCTGTTTCATCCTCTTCACCTTCACCAGGCTTACCAACAATCTCACCACCTGCATTCTCAGCATCGATAAGACTCTCATTCATCTTGAAATCATCATCATTGCCTGGCGTTACCTCAGGAGCACCGAATGGCTGGCCTGCATCGGGCGTGTTCACTCCTGGCGTTACCTCAGGAGCACCGAATGGCTGGCCTGCATCGGGCGTGTTGATCTGCTGTCCATCACCTCCTTGATTACCAAACACAGCATTCACACCTGCTTCCACTGCAGGTTTTGAATTTTCCATTACCTTTCCGATAACATTATTCTGAGTCTGCTCATCATTACTGTTAGTAGACATCATCTGCCTGCCACTTGGCTTCAAATAATCAAACATTCCCATTATTTATACCAAACTTTGAAATTGTTTATTGCTTTATATGCTTCATCAAAATCTCCATTAAATTGCAAACCTCTATCATCAAGATACACCTTGGCAGGAACTTTCTCAGAAGTAATCATGTCATAATAAATCTCATTATCGGCAAAGAATTGTTTTAACTTATCGGAAGGAGTGCGAGAGGTCAATATGCAGACCTCCCAACCTTCCTTCTTCAATCTATCAACGAAGTCCTTTGCTCCGTCCATTGGCTTATTGAAGACATCTTCACCTTGCCAACCTTTGGAGTAATCATGCAGAACTCCATCAAAGTCTATACAAATACGCTTAGCCATTCTTCACTTCCGTTTTTCCGAGTGGTTCCTTGTAGTAGAAGTCATAATAGCGGTAATAGGTGTCACGAATAATCTTTTCACCTATCTGTTCATCACCATTGCGCTTTGCATCACGGGCAATACACTCTTCGAGAGGAGTACGGAAGTCCTCATAGACTACCTTTGCTCCGTAAGCATCTGCTACTTGAATGAACATTTTGATATTGCCAAGGTTCATATTGTCAATCACTACATCCTTGCCACCGATAAGCGCAGCTTTCATTGCTTCAAGCGAAATGTGCTTAACGATGCCTTCTCTTGTTGGAACCCAATACTTGCCGAGCATACGGCGAATATCGTCCCAACTGATGCGTACTCTGTTCTCAGGGTCTTCGTTGACCCAATTCTTTGCCCAAGTAGTCTTACCACTACCTTGGATTCCTCTTACAAAAATTACTGTTGCCATGTTGTTGTATTTTATTGTTATAATGTATTATTTATGCCTTTTTAAGAATGTTACCTACACCTTGTCCAATCTGCGAAGCTGCCTGGCTCACGGCATCAGCCTGTTTCATATGCATCTGCGCTATCTTATCTGCCTCTCCCTGTATCACGGCATTCTTCTGTGCCATCAGCTGCTGCTGACTCTGCACCGCTCCGTCTGCTCGCTGCTGTTGTGCCAGAAGGGCATTGCTCGCAAGTTCAGCTGTCTCATTGCCACCGCTCAACTGCTCTGCAGTACCTGCATTCATCATGCCCATACCTGCCAGAGCACGGTTCTGCTTGCGTCTGTCTGCCATACGCTTGTCAACAGCTGCAAGCATTCGCTGGGTCGATGCCAGCTGCATACCGTTCGCATTCTCTATATTCTTCTGTTTGGCCGACATGGCATCGATATTCGCCTGCTCTGCCTCACTTGCCTTTCTCTCCTCATTCATAGCCTTGCGCATAGCACGTCTGCGTGCAATCGCACCACCGATCATACCACCGATCTGAGCTGCACCGCTCAATATTTCACCTACCATAATAATTAAAAGTTAAAATTACGGTGCAAAAATAAAATATTAATTTTGCATCAGCATTTTATCTTTTAATTTTGATAGCTATGGAAACAGTAACAAAGACTGGTGGACGAAAAAAGGGGACACCAAAGACTGGTGGACGAAAAAAAGGAACACCAAACAGAATCACAGCGATGGAACGAGAGGCCGTAAAACCTCTCGCTGAGAAAACAGACGCTTACATCCAGGAAGAATGGGAAGAGTTCAAGAAACGTATGCGAAACCTCGATGACAAAGACTACTGCGCCATATTCGCGAGATTGGTACAGCACCGCATACCTGCATTCCAATCCATTTCATTCGACAAGGAAACCAACGAAGCCCTGTCCCGTGAGCAGCTCATCGTCGTACGCATGTCACAGGACACAAAGATCAAGGAGCTCGACACCTGACACAAAAAAGCCCCCTGTAATCACGACAGAGGGTTTTCCACAATAAAATAAAACATTAAACCGAAAAAAACACAATACGAAAAAGCCTTATTCTGCCGCAAAGGTACAACAATATTACAGATAAAACACTTTATCTTTTAATTTTGTTCACCAATCCCACCGTTGTTTTGTCGTTCTATTGTCGTTCTATTGTCGTTCTATTGTCAGTATATTGTCTACCCCCATTGTCTACCCCCATTGTCTAC
>JAZLJN010000028.1:0-12346 GCA_045617885.1 Bacteroidales bacterium
AGTACCGAGGAGATAATACCAACCATCACGATAGAGAAGATCAGTAGCCTCACAGTCAATAGCGATATCCTTAGCAACATTACCCTCGACACGCTTACCGGTCTTAGGATCGATCTCGATGATACGGATGTTACCGAAGTAAGTACCGTAAGAAACCCACATACGACCAGTAGTTGGATCAAGGAGAATACCTGGATCGATAGCATCATTATCCTCAAAACCATCAGAAGCAGCTACCTGCACAGCTTCAGTGTACTTGAAGTCTGGATGATTAGGATCAAGGTTCTTGTTCCACATGGTGAGGATGGTACCATTATGACGACCGCCAAGGCCACCACCAGTAGCGCCATAGACGATGAGATAGTTATTAGGACCCATCTTGATAGCATCAGGAGCTGCACCACCGCCTGGACGTGCCTCACGTGGCAGAGAGGTCCATGTCCAGCCGTCGGCAGTAACGAGGCCACCGCCGCCGGTTCCGTAGGTGTACCATTTACCATCGCATTCTACGAGGGTCGAAGGGTCATGAATGTATGGCTGACCGATTTGAGCGTCGGCATTGTAATATGCAAGGGTTGCAAGTGCTACAGTAGCAAAAATATTAATCTTTTTCATAATTGTTGATCAAAGGGATTTTTAGGATTGAACCTTATTTCTTAACACTTGTCGATACCACCTTATAGCCCTTTACAGGATTGCCCTTCTCGTCAATGAAGCGTACACAGAAGTCGCTCATGCCAGGACCATTGATTACTGCACCGCGCAATACGTTGCGACCCTTCTTCAGGGTGAGACGCTTTGATACGCAGTCATCCTGTACCATACGGCGGTCACCGCTGAGGATGAGAGCCTCCTCGCCATTGAGCCACCACATTGAGCCAGAGTTAGAACCTACAGCCAGGCGTACGTCCTTCATCTCCTCCTCGCAGTCAATAACGGTAACAGCGAAGAAAATAACACCATAGACAGTCTTGTCAAGACCTGAAGCGAAACGGAACAACTTCACATTGTAACGCTTGCTCTCGAGCTCATGCCATGCGAGCTTGTCCTTTACGGTCTTGATGGTTGGAGGCGTTGGGTTGCGATAGTCAAAGTTAGCAGGCATCTCCTCAACGGTGTATGTAACATTGACCTTCTGACCATTCTTTGGCATGATGGTCTTCTGATCCTTGAAATACTCCTGGTTCAGATGCTCACGCAGATAGCTATCAACGAAAGGAGTGTTCGAACGGTTTGGCTTGCCTACTGGCTCAAGCAGCATCCAGCGACGGATGAAGCCCTGATCGTCAGGGGTAGAAACCTGCGTTGCAGTCACTTCATTGAAATAGTCCGTCAGCACCGGACCTTCATGCTGTGCCCAGGCAGAGAAGCCCATCAGCATGGCAGCAGCAAGACTTAAGAATCTTTTGTTTCTCATTTTTTTGTTTATATTGGTAATGTTGAAAATTGATTTACTTCACTACGACGCCTCCGTCAGAAGGCATCTCTACGGTCAAGCCTTTCTTGAGGAGCTTCTTGTCCACCTTGAGGGTCTTCTTCTCATTGCCTACGTAAAGGCTCACCTCCTGACCCTCGGCAAAGAGATTGAGGGGGAGCGTCACCTTCATTGGCTCGCGGGTGCCATTGATACCAGCCAGGTACCAGTGTCCTTCATTGTCCTGACGTGCCATGATCAGATATTTGCCAGGGTAGCCATCCACATAGCGCATATCCTGCCAGAGGGTAGGAACCTGCTTCATGAAATCTACTGCCCAAGCAGGAGCATCCGTGAGGTTATTTGGTGTGAGCGCAAAGTTCTGCACTGGGGTTTGGAACAAAACGGCGGTAGCCAGGGCATAGACGTCAGTTGTCTTGCGCAGGGTGCCTCGCTTGTTATCCTTCGAATAGTGCTTGTTGAGGGTAGAGCCGCCGAAATCCATGTTGCCGATTGAATTGCGCAATACAGGCAGTATAGTGCCAGCCACAGCCTCCATGTCATTGTCGTACTGACCGAAGGCAAGATTCTCACTCACACGGGCAGCCTCGCAGGCAACGAAGTTAGGGAACATACGCTCCCAGCCGCGAGGAATGGTGCAGCCGTGGAAGATGAGCATCAATCCATAGTCATTGGCATCCACCAGCATATCTTCATACATCTGCATGGTTTGCTGCTTGTCACTGCCTATGAAGTCAATCTTCAAGCCCTTGATGCCGGCTTTCTGCAGCCATGCCATCTCACGGCGGCGGTCAATCATGCGGTGCATCTTGCCACGAGGGCCTTGAGGCGCGTCATTCCAGTAGCCGTTCGAGTTGTACCATAGGAAGAGGCCTATTCCCTTGGTGGCAGCGTACTTTGAGAGCTGCCCCATGCGTTCATAGCCGATGTTGGCATCCCACCAGGCATCTATCAGGACATACTGCCATCCCAGGTCGGCAGCCAGATCAATGTATTCCTTCTGCTCGTCAAAGTTACAGCTTGCATCCATGCGGATTACCCAGCTCCATGTGCTCTTGCCATATTCGTATGCCTGTGATGCTTCATAGAGAGGCTTTACAAGGTCCCACATGATGGTGGTTTCAGCAATCGGAGCCATGGTGCGTCCTACGGTGATGGTGCGCCATGGTGTGTAACCTGGCAGCATCAAACCTGGCTCTACATTGCCCACGCCGCCAAACTCGGTCATTTCCGGATAGGTGACCTTATAGACATTGTCCTTGCATTCCAGGCGTGAACCGCAGTAATTGCCTGCCACGTCTGTCTCGCAGAGCATTACCCAAATCTGGCTGTCGGCCGTATTCTGCTGTTTTGCCTTCTTGCCTACAGCTGGCTGTGCAGAGCCCTTCACCTTAAAGAGGGCAGGGAAGGTGAATCCTCTTCCATGGCCGTTCTTGCCCATCTCACCATCGTACTCATAATAGGTCTCATAGCTTGGTGCCGTACGGGCAAAGCCTGTCTGTGGCGTCATCTGTGGGCAGAGGAAAGTTGTGGTTCCCTCTGGCATAACATAGCTGGTAGCCTCATCCGTAACAAGGCAGGCAACGCGCTCATCACGGCGAGGTTCCTTCAGGCGATAGATCATGTAGCGGAAAGCCACATTGTTGTTATCTACATGGAAGGTGATGTCAAGCGCTGGCTTGCCGTCGCGGTTGAAGGTGACTGTCTGCTCATTGGCAGTATAGCTGATGTTGCGCTTCTTCAGGGTGGCAATATCGTAAGTATCGTTCACGGTAGCCAGTTCTCCTGTCTTTCCCCAAGTGAGATTCTGTGAGAAGTCGCCAATCGTAGTGTTTAATCCGAGTGGTGAAGACTTGATGATCGTATCAGCATCGAGGATGATGCTGTATTGTGGCTTGCCCCCTGTACCCAGTGAGAGTTCTACCTTCAGTGCTCCGTCAGGACTGCTGATAGCTACGGATTCGGCGGCATTGGCAAACTGACCGTTCATCCATGCCAATCCTGCTAACGCCAAAATTGAAGTGATATTATGCTTCATGTTTTTTAGGTAATTGTGTTTTGTGTTTTTACGCGGCAAAGATACTATATATTTTTAATATATCAAACTATTTTTGTAACAAATCTTCACTTGTATGTTACATCGGTGCCTATTTTTTTTACTTTTTTCTTGCTCAAGTCAAAAAATATTGCGTACTTTGCGCCAAGTTTTCTATTATTATATAAGAACGGTATGAGAAGTTTCAAAGATATCCGGATTGCTGTGGCTGGTACTGGCTATGTAGGATTGAGCATTGCTACCCTGCTTGCCCAGAATCATGAGGTAGTGGCAGTGGATGTAATCAAGGAGAAAGTAGATAAGATCAATAGCAGGATAAGTCCTATTCAGGATGAGTATATTGAGAAATATTTTGCCGAAAAGAGTCTTAATCTGCAAGCTACCCTTGATGGCGCAGAGGCATACAAGAATGCCGACTTTGTGGTGATTGCCGCTCCAACCAACTATGATCCGGTTAAGAATTTTTTTGACACACATCACATTGAGGATGTGATTGACCTCGTGTTGAGTGTCAATCCTGATGCGGTGATGGTGATCAAATCCACCATCCCTGTAGGTTACTCCCGAAGCCTCTACAAGAAGTATGCCCTCCAGTTCCTCCTCAAGCCGGAACTTCAGGGTAAGAAGTTCAACCTGCTCTTCTCGCCTGAATTCCTGCGTGAGTCAAAGGCGCTCTTTGACAACCTTTATCCAAGCCGAATCATCGTAGGTTATCCAAAGCTGATAGCTGGTACGGAGTTCGATGAAGAGAATGCTGCGATTGAAGCCATCGGCAACCCTCATGCAGGGGAGTACGCCAAGCTCTTCTCTCGGCTCCTCGTAGAGGGCGCCATCGGTCCTCAACTTGCCCAGAATAACCCTGCGCTGATACCTGATAGCGCTGACAAGGGCATCCCTTGCCTGTTTATGGGCATGAAGGAGGCAGAGGCGGTGAAGCTGTTTGCTAATACTTACCTCGCACTGCGTGTCAGCTATTTTAATGAGCTGGATACCTATGCCGAGGTCAAGGGTTTGGACACACAAGCCATCATCAGTGGCGTAGGTCTTGATCCTCGTATCGGTACACATTATAACAACCCATCCTTCGGTTACGGTGGATACTGTCTGCCTAAAGACACCAAGCAGCTGCTGGCAAACTATGCCGACGTGCCGCAGAATATGATGACCGCCATCGTGGAAAGCAACCGCACCCGCAAGGATTACATTGCCGACGCCGTATTGCGTAAGGCAGGATGGTTCGGCTATTCGGAGAATAATACCTGGGATGCGGAGACGCACGGTAAGCTGACCACCCCGACCATTGGTGTGTACCGTCTGACCATGAAGTCAAATTCCGACAATTTCCGCCAGTCGGCTATTCAGGGCATCATGAAGCGCATCAAGGCAAAAGGTGCAGAGGTGATTGTCTATGAGCCAACGCTTGAGGAGGGTAGTTCCTTCTTCGGCTCGATTGTAGTGAATAATCTGGAAGAGTTCAAGAAGCGTGCCGCCGCTATCATTGCTAATCGTTATGATACCTGTCTGGACGATGTCAAGGAGAAGGTTTATACGCGTGATATTTTCCGAAGAGATTAATTAAAATGAAAAAGTTACTATCTGTTTTTTCTTTGTCATGCCTGCTCACCGGCACTGTCTGGTCCCAGCAGAATGACAGTAATCAAACCATCAGGGATAACTGGTACATTCAGGCAGGCATGGATATGTCATTGCAGAATCCTTACGGTCATGATTTTTCCAAAGTTTTTCCTAATGGTAAGACTTTTGGCGTGGATATTGCCGCTGGCCGCTGGTTCACTCCGGAGTTGGGTTTACGCCTGAAGTTGAATTGGGAGAATAGTATCCCACTGTTTGAGAATGGCCATGCTGACTGGCTGGCACCTTTCTATCAGCCGGGTGTGAATATGGACAAGGGCGGTTATGTGACCGTAGTAGGAGATATTCAGTTTGACCTTCACAATCTCTTCCTGGGATATGATCCGGATCGTGTATGGAACATGCAGCTCTATCCAAGAGCCGGTATGGCGTATAATCTAGGCGTAGAGAAGGGTACTCCACTGATCGGTTTAGGTATCGGCAATACGTTCAGGATCAATGAGAAGTGGTGCCTTTATCTGGATGCAGCCTACAATGGCGTGTCAAGTGGCTTCACGGGTGTAGAGAAGAATACCGGTGAGGGTTCAAACAGCAACGGCTTACTTGACCTGAATCTGGGTTTGCAGTACAATATTGGCAGAAAGCAGTTTGCACGGACATCATCGCTGAAGTCGGATTTCTGGGAGAACTGGTTCCTGCAGGCAGGTTTGGACATGACGCTTCAGAATCCTTATGGTCATGATTTCTCCAAGGTTTTCCCTAAAGGCAAGTCGTTCGGCTTGGATGCTGCTTTGGGCAAATGGTTCTCACCAGAAATCGGTATTCGTGGACGTGTCAATTGGGAGAATGGATGTCCGCTGTTCGAGAATGGACACATCGAATGGATAGCCAAGAGTAAGACCAGCGGTAATACCAACATGGAGGATGGCGGCTATCTTGCCACTTACTGTGATGTGCTGCTCAACCTTAATAATATGTTCTATGGTTATGATCCGATGCGTCGGGGCAGTTTCCTGATCTTCCCTCGTGCCGGACTTACCAGCAATTTGGCGCGTAATACGGGTTCTCCAATGGTAGGTGCAGGTTGGGGATATACCTACAGATTGACGGATCGGTTTGAACTGTATGCCGATATGGCATATCAGATGACCACCAGTGAGTTTTATATGGGTGTAGGTTCCACTACGGGCATGAAGGTCAGTGCCGGCTCCAATGGCTTCATGGATTTTCATGTAGGTGTGCAATATAACCTCGGCAAATGAATATGGTAAGGTTGCGTCATTGGCTATTTATCCTCTTCCTGGTGCTCTTGCCAGCAGTTTCCTTTGCACAGCGTGAACTGGTGAAGAAGACGACTGACCCGCTGTGCCTGCTGCCCTCTGCTACGAGTTTGGTGCTGACGTTGGTCAACGATGATATGGAGGGCTTCAAGCAGCTGGCATTCAGCAGTGCCACGGCGATCGCCACTTCGTATGCCCTGGAGTTATGTATCAAGGAGAAGCGTCCTGACGGTACGGGCAATCATGCTTTCCCAAGCACGCATACCATGGCGGCATTCAGCGGAGCCTCTTTCTTGCAAAGGCGATACGGATGGGAGTGGGGTGTACCTGCCTATGCCATCGCTTCGTATGTCGGTTGGGGACGCATCTATGGCAAGAGGCATAATATCTGGGACGTCCTTGCCGGATCAGCCATCGGCGTTGTCTCATCCTCCATCTTTACTCATCCTTATCTCAAAGGGAAGGAGATTTCCCTTGTCCCTCTTTGCGGCGAACAGATCCAAGGCGTGAGTTTCGCCATGACGTTCTGATATTAAAAGGTTAAGGGGATTTAAGTGGAGTGAAAGGGACGAATGTGCCAGTTGCCGCAGGGCGTGTCAAAAGCCACGAAATATTAATATTAGATGATAAATAATAATTCCACCCTCGCTACAGAGCTCTGTAATGGGGGTGGATATTATATTTTAATATTTGCTGGGTCTTTTGACACGGCCTCATTTTATACCAGGTGGCGGATGATTTCCTCCTTGTCTCCCGGCAGCATGTCAATGACAGGAATCTCAATCATGGTGTAGGCACCTGGCTGCTGCTTCATCGAAGCACGAGCCACATTAACCAGCACCTGTGCGGTAAGTGCAGGGTTGTTGATCTTCATATTGAACTCGAAGAGCTGGTTGTGTGTCTTGCCGCTTACGCCCTTGCGGGTGAGGTTGACACCATGACCCACGTCATTGAGCGCATCCACGCTCTCTACCTGATATACGTGGGTTTCATCGCTGGCAAAGTATGGATCTGCCTTGATTGCCTTGGTCACTTCTGCCAAGTCAGCACCCTCCTCCAGCTCAACATATACCATGCGGCGGTGAATGCCTTGACCTACAGGAATGGTCATTGACAGCGCATCCTTGACGCCCTCCTTTGAACGTACGCACACGCTGTGACCCATCGAACGGCCAGGACCGAAGTTGGTGTATGAGATGCCCTTTGGTGCAAGGCTCCCCAGCAGGGTACGAACGATAGAATCTGAACCTGGATCCCAGCCAGCAGAGATGATGCTGACGGCATTGTTTGCCTTTGCTGCCTCATCAAGTGAGCGGCGGAGGTCAACAATCTGGGTGTGAATGTCGAACGAGTCAACGGTGTTGATGCCGAGTGCAAGGCACTCCTTGGCATACTCTTCAACCTTACGGGTAGGGGTGGCGAGGATAGCCACATCCACATTCTGCAATTCCTTGATGTCCTTCACAACGGTGTAGTCAGCCAATTCGGCAGGCTTATTCTCTGCACCTGCACGACGTACAATGCCTACACACTCAAAATCTGGCGCAGCTTCGAGAGCTTCGAGAGCGTACTTGCCAATATTACCATAACCTACAATGGCAGCGCGAATCTTTGTCATCTTTGTAATTTTAAGTATAGTGTCTATTATATGTCTATTTCGGAGCAAAGATAGTGGTTTTATGGCAAAATTACAAATATTTCATCCTTTCTGTGTGTAATTTCAAAGAAAAGATGCAGAATTGCAGAATAATGTAATCTTTGGTTCATAAATATGAACGAAAATATGAATTGCTGTTGTTAAGCCTCTGTCCTTTACATGAATCTCTGTCTTAAAAAATGAAAAACGGAAGCTATATGCAATAACTTCCGTTTCCTTGTCATAATTATGTGCCAAGTGTGCTGGCGTCCATTTCTCGATTGTTAAATATGTGCCAAGTGTGCTGGCGTCCGTTTCACGATTGTTAAATGTGCGCCAAGCGTGCTGGCGTCCATTTCACGATTGTTAAATGTGTGCCAAGCATGCTGGCGTCCATTTCACGATTGTTAAATGTGTGCCAAGCATTCTGGCGTCCATTTTACATTTGTGAAATGCGTGCCCAAAGTTCTGTATGAATTTACTCGCTTACTGATTTGCCTGACATCAGCAGATCTACCAGCGGCTTATCCTTGTAGTCATGCTTTGCCTGATCCCAGAAGCCGAAGTCGGCATCATAGCACCAGGTTGTCCATGCTACATTGAATTCGTCAAATACTGAAAGCATATCGCGTGTCCATGCATAAGCCAGCTCACGATTCACTGGTTCGAACACACCCCACTCGCCGCAGAAGAGCTGCAAGCCCAGAGAGTCAGCCACATGGATAGCATCTGCCATCTGCTCATGGATGCGCTCACGGTTCCACTCCGAGTTGGTGTACTGCATCAGCTCGCCCTTGATGCTGTCAGGTGCTGCCGCAAAGTCCTCGGCTGATACCAGCACGCCAGGGTAGTTGACCTTTCCTGTATAATCGCGCAGTGGTGTCCACCAGGCGCCGTAGTGGGTGAGGAGCATAGGGTTGTAGTAGTGGAAGGAGAGGATGATATTCTTGTCACCTTCAGGCACCCGCAGATACTTCATCGTCTCATGTCCCTGCCAGCGGTTTGAACCTACTACGAGGGTACGCAGTGGCTCGCGCTGACGGATGGCTGCATGTACCTTAGCCACCAGCTTGTTCCACTGCTCGTGCTCGTCAGCTACTGGCTCATTCATGAATTCGTATGCTACCCAGTCTGTGCTGTAGTTGATCAGTACGTCCTGCAGCTGATCCCACAGGTTGATCAGTCCCTGCTGAGCCTCCTCACTGGTGAAGAGCGTATTGCTGGCACCCTCATTCACGGCATTGAAGTAGTGAGCGCGGATGATGTGGAGATCCACGATGGCGCGCAGGTTATGCTCGCGGCACTGGTCGAGCGCCCAGGTCAGCAGATCCCATGCCTCGGGCAGCTTGTTGCCCTCCTCGTCCCAGAACTGCTCCTCGTCAATCGGGATACGTACATGGTCAAAGCCCAGTTCCTCCAGGCGGGCAAAGTCATCCTCCTGGATGTGGTTCTTACGTGCCTCACCACGGTCAACGTTGTTCTGCGAAAGCCAGTGGCTAAGGTTGGTTCCGCGCTTGATCACAAATCCCGTGCTTATCTCCTCCTGTGCCTCCTGTTTGGTGCAAGAGGTGCACAGCATCATACCTGCGGCTGTCATGGCGCAAAGGGTCAGAGCAGCCAGTTTGTTGATATTTCTCATTATTATTTATATTAATTGAGTTTTTAATTAATCGTTTAGAAGGGTTATTTTTTTCGCCTATTTTATGCGCAAAATTAGATATTTATTTTTAATTTTACAAATTTCGTGATAAAAGTATTGCATTTATCATACAAAATCAATATCTTTGCACGCGAAATGTGTAAAGAGTGTAACTGTTTTTACCTTTTTTCAAATACTGAAAACAAATTTTTACATTACCTAATTAACATATCAATTTTTTTATGAGACATTTGCTTTTTGGCGCTTTGGCTGCAGTGGCTATGACTATGGGCATGGGCACAGCGAATGCACAGGGCTGGGGCCGTCCTGCCCCTGAGGATCCTACTGGCTTGAAGGATGCTTACAAGGACTATTTCAAAGTGGGTGTGGCTGTGAACATGGGCAACATCCGTAACCCTGAAGAGGTGAAGGTAGTGCTCAAGGAGTACAACTCTATCACTGCAGAGAATGACCACAAGGTAGGTCAGATCAACCCAAAGGAGGGCGTCTGGAACTGGGGTCCTGCAGACTCTATTGCTGATTTCTGCCGTCAGAACAAGATTCCTATGCGTCTGCACAACCTCTGCTGGCACTCACAGTTTGCTGACTGGATGATGTATGATAAGAAGGGCAACTTCGTGAAGAAGGAGGTCTTCTACAAGCGTCTGCGTGAGTATATCCACACCGTTGTGAACCGCTACAAGGATATCATCTATGCTATCGACGTTGTAAATGAGGCTATGGCTGATGGCGATGGCCGTCCACGTTGGGGTGGCCCTGGCAAGGGTATGGTTGCTCCAAATCCTTATCGTGAGTCAAACCTCTACAAGCTCTGTGGCGATGAGTTCATTGCCAAGGCATTTGAGTTCGCTGCTGAGGCAGCTGGCCCTAACGTAGAACTCTACTACAACGACTACAATGCTGCTGATCCTGCAAAGCGTGACCGCATCTACAACATGGTCAAGAAGATGAAGGAGGAGTATGGCGTGCGCGTTGATGGTATCGGTATGCAGGGTCACTACAATGTATATGGTCCTTCAGCTGAAGACATTGATGCAGCTATCACCAAGTATGCTACCATCGTTGACCACATCCAGTTCACTGAGATTGACATCCGTGCTAACGAGGAGATGGGCGGTCAGCTTCAGTTCAGCCGTCAGGGCATGGAGATTAAGCCTTTCGTCAAGACTATGCACACTGCTGCTTACAAGGCTCTCTTCAAGGTGCTCCGCAAGCATAAGGATGTGATCAATGCCGTTACCTTCTGGAACGTTAGTGACAAGGATTCATGGGTAGGCACTGCTAACTATCCTCTCCTCTTCGATAAGGATCTGAAGAAGAAGGAGGCTTACTCTGCTGTCAAGAACTTTGACCCTGCAATGGATAATGTAGTGATCAAGGAGGACTTCCAGCCTGCTGTTACCAACCAGCCAGGTTGCCAGTATCCAATGGTTAACTCACAGGGTTATGCTCGCTTCCAGATTGATGCTCCACAGGCTAAGTCGGTAATCACCAGCATCGGCAAGAATGGCGGCACCGTGCTTCATAAGAATGCAGAGGGTCTTTGGGTAGGTACTACTGATGCTCCTGAGGATGACGGCTTCCACTACTATCACCTCACCATTGATGGCGCTACCGTCAATGACCCAGGTGCAATGAACTACTTCGGCGGCCTCCGTTGGGAGAGCGGTCTTGAGGTTCCTACCAATGCTGACCGTGACTTCTATGCAATGAAGAACGTTGAGCATGGTAACCTTCAGGAGGTACAGTTCTGGAGCGAGAGCACCAAGCAGTTCCGTCGCGCCATCGTCTATACTCCTGCTGGCTACGGCAAGAACCTTGACAAGAAGGGCAACGTAGTGGCAAAGGGCACCCAGAAGCGCTATCCAGTGCTTTACCTCCAGCATGGCTGGGGTGAGAATGAGACCTCTTGGAGCGTTCAGGGTAAGGCTAACCTTATCATGGATAACCTCATTGCAGAGGGCAAGTGTGAGGAGTTCATCGTAGTAATGACCTACGGTATGACCAACGACGCACAGCGTGGCCCTGGTGGTCCTCGCGGCTTCGACTTCACCCAGTTCCAGACTGTCCTCGTTGATGAGCTCGTTCCTTACATTGACTCACACTTCAACACCATTGCTGACAAGCAGCACCGTGCTATGACCGGCCTCTCAATGGGCGGTATGGAGACACACGCCATCACCCTGGCTCGTCCAGAGGTATTCGGCTGGTATGGCCTCCTCTCAGGCGGTATCTATACTCCTGATGAGATCAAGAGCGCTGATCAGACCAATCTGATCTTCCTCTCATGCGGTGAGAAGGAGGGTCCAGATCGTATCGCCAAGGCAGTAGAGGATCTGAAGGCAGCCGGCTACAATGCTGTAGCTCATTGCTCAAAGGGCACTGCTCATGAGTTCCTCACTTGGCGCCGCGGCCTCTATGAGATCGCCCAGCTGCTGTTCAAGTAATCAGGAATTACCGATTTATACACGAAAATAAAAGACTTCGCGAACAATTTTCCGTTCGCGAATTCTTTTGTTTTGTTCGCGAGGCATGGGAATACCTCCTCAGGGCAACCGCATCTAAATGCCACCCTTACCTTCCGAGCTATCGTTAATAATTGTAAACAGCCATCCTAGCTCCCAGCAAATGCAAGTTGTGCATTTCTCGAAACCCTTTGTTTCTACCATCCACAAACTTCCCATCA
>JAZLJN010000029.1:0-33941 GCA_045617885.1 Bacteroidales bacterium
AATCTTGAAACCATCTGCATCCATGGCGGATGGAAAGCAACTAAAGGTGAGCCACAGCAGCTCCCAATATATCAGAGTACTACATTCAAGTACGAAACAAGTGATCAGATGGCTCGTCTGTTCGATCTGAAGGACAACGGCTATTTCTATACCCGTCTGGCTAATCCTACCAATGATGCAGTAGCCAAGAAGATTGCTGCGCTGGAGGGCGGCGTAGGTGCCGTGCTCACCTCTTCGGGTCAGGCAGCAAATTTCTATGCTATTTTCAATATCTGTGAGGCTGGTGATCACTTCATCACTTCGAACAATATCTATGGTGGTACGTTTAATCTCTTTGGCGTGACACTTAAAAAGCTCGGCATCGAATGTACTTTCGTTGATCCAGAATGGGATGATGAACGCATAGAGAAGGAGTTCCGTCCAAACACCAAGTGCTTCTTCGGCGAGACCATCTCTAACCCTGGTGGTAACATCTTCGACATCGAGCGTTTCGCCAAGATGGCACACCGTCATGGTGTACCGCTGATCGTTGACAATACCTTCGCCACACCTATCAACTGCCGTCCATTCGAGTGGGGCTGCGACATCGTTACCCATTCCACCACAAAGTATATGGATGGTCATGCCACACAGGTAGGTGGCTGCGTGGTTGACAGTGGAAACTTCGACTGGGAGGCATACGGCGATAAGTTCCATGGCCTGACTACACCTGATGAGTCATACCATGGCATCACCTACACCAAGTCATTTGGCAAACTGGCCTATATCACCAAGATGACCAGCCAGCTGATGCGTGATCTGGGCAGCATCCCGTCACCACAGAATTGCTTCTTGCTCAACCTCGGCCTTGAGACCCTTCATCTCCGTATGAAGCAGCACTGTGCTAATGCCCAAGCTGTAGCAGAGTGGCTTGAGAAGAATCCTAAGGTAGGTTGGGTGAACTATGCTGGTCTGCCAAGCAATAAGTATCATGCGCTGGCACAGAAATACATGCCTACTGGAACTTGCGGTGTGATTGCATTCGGACTGAAGGGCACTCGTGAGGACGCTATCCGATTCATGGACAACCTTGACTTTATCTCAATCGTCACCCACGTGGCTGATGCACGTACCTGTGTGCTCCATCCTGCCAGCCATACTCACCGTCAGATGTCTGAAGAGCAGCTTCGTGAGGCTGGTGTAGCACCGGATCTGGTTCGTCTCTCTGTAGGTATTGAGAATGCAGAGGATATCATTGCTGACCTTGAGCAGGCAATGGCAAAAATGTAATGCAGTAGGACCAGAGTCCTAAGATTATCTGCCAAGACTGCCTGGCGTCCCTTCCGAGACCTCGGATTGGGCGCCAGGCTTTATTATTACCCAATCCGAGATCTATAGGCGAGTGTCGCGGAACCTTGGCGCGTCTTGGAAGATCTCGGATTGGGCGTCAAGGTTCCATGGCACGAATTTTAGAGCTATGAAATGGACGCCAGCGCTCTTGGCACGGATTTTAGAGCTATGAAATGGACGCCAACGCTCTTGGCGCGAATTTATGACTTATAAAATGGATGACCGAACAGATGGGCAGGTTTTAGCAGAATTCTCACCCTGTATTCAATAATTCTGTGGCCGAAAATCACGGTTTTGCATCAATTTCGCATTGACTGCGATAGAAATCCATTAAAATGTTTTGTCAGTGAAAGAAAAATACTTATATTTGCGCCTGTGATAGTATTGTTTCATAACGAATTTTTCTAAAATAGCACCATGATGGAGACGCATGACAATCATAAACTTACGGAGCATGCCGAAGTAGATGGAAGCTTCATCCACGAGATGCATAATTTCGTGTATCGGCAGATGGACAAATTTAATGGTGTCCGTACCCGTGAACAGCTCTTTGATGTCACAAAGTCAGTCTTGGAAGGACTTGGTAAGTTCTTCTCTGCTGAACGTGTCTTCTTCTATCAGAAATTCAATGAGTCACATGTGCGACATGTGAAATACGGTTGGCGTGACTGGAATCGTATTAACCGCAATCTTAATGAGGATGAATGTGCACGTCAGCTGATTACCAATTATTATAGTCAGCTTGAGTCAGATGAGAATGTGGTAATCTGTGATATTGAGACCATTCGTGATCTGCATCCTTCACTCTATCGACCCCTGTGTGTCAATGGTGTGCATGATTGGGCGGCAGTGCCTATTTTCAAGAACGGTACACTTGATGGTATTCTCTCGATTGTCAATCCTGATATGCGATTGATAGACAGCCTGATCTTCCTCCTCCGTGGTACCGTACATCTTTTTTCGCTCTATCATCAGTCAGTCAGTGAGATCGATTCGCTTCAGCGCATGATCTCTATGGATCAGCTTACTGGTCTTGATAACCGTCTTCGTGGAGAGCAACTGGTAATGGAGAGCCTTGAGCGTGGTGAGAACGGTACCTTCTTCCTCTTTGACTGTGACAACTTCAAGCAGGTGAACGAACGCTTTGGCCACCAGGTGGGTGACAGGCTTCTGATTGAGACCTCCAAGGTGCTCAAGCAGCTCTTCCCGCAGGGCTTTTTATTCCGACTGGGCAGTGATGAGTTCGGCGCATTCTTTCCACTGATGTCACATGACCGCTCATTGCTATCGCATTGGATCTATCAGTTCTATTACCACATCAACCGTATGAAGGTGGAGGGACTGACGGGCTATCGTATCTCTTTCAGCGTAGGTGTAGTCATGTATGGTGAGCGCGCATTTACCGCTTTTGATCAAATGTATCAGAAGACGCGCACCCTCTGTCGTGGAGCCAAGGATTATGAGGGCAATTATGTGATGACCGAATATGGTGGCATACCCGACCTGGAGACTGGCTTCTACCTGCTTCGAGAGGATCGCCATCTCTATGACCATCTGAATGATGACCTCTTTAAGGTGACAGATCAGGCATCTTGGCTTCAGTATCTGGACAACTGTGCGAAGCTCAAGAGTGATATGTGCTTGCGTAATCAGCGTCAGTATGAGCAGATCCTGAACTACTTTGCCAGCGGCAACGCCGTAGAGACTGATTATAATCATCTGTATGATCTGGTGCTCCGCTTCCGTAATTCATTGGATGCTTTCATGGTGGAGACTCTGGTAGGTGATATACTCCTGCCTCATTATGAGGAGCTTTATAAGTCCGGTAAATCGGATATCCCAGACAACATCGTCCGTGGACATCTGGCAAAGCTCTATCTGCATCTGGGTGATAGCCTTGTAGGTATCTATCTGATGGGCGATACTTCACATCCGGAGCGTATCCATGAGATGTTCCACCGCTGCATTGAAATCTCCAAGACACTGAAGCAAGGTGATCCGGCCTATGAATATCAGGTATATGCTTTGAGCCAGCTGGTGGGTCACTATGAGTTTTTTGAGCAGATGCTCTATTCACCTGAGGTGTATGACGATTACTACATGCAGCTGCGCAAGTTTGTAATCGGTCCGGATGCCGTGACGCTGCGTGATCCGATCTTGTTGCCATATTACACATATCTGCTGCAGAATGCCCGATGCTATCCAGTGCTTCGGGCAGCGCAACTCGGTATGAAGGGAGAGGAGCGTACCCCGGAAGAGACAAGGGAATTCATCCACAAGCTGAACTTTATCCGCACACATTCAGTGGAAGATGTGCTTGACTCCAGCGATCCTCATGAGAACGTGCTCCGGATGGAGCGGCTGCTGCAATGCCAGCTTTTCGGCAAAAAGACGGTTGAAGAGTTGTTTGGAGCCTATTATCAGGAACTTCTGTACTTCAAGGAAAACCCGAAGGCTCTCTACAATACGGCTGACCTGATGGGATTCCAGATTCTGATGCTTGCTTCAATGGAGACGTTGAGCCAGTGCAGTTATTCTGCCGAAAGGAAGCGTGAGATTGTCATAGAGTGGTGGGAGGAGTTCCTGCTCCTGTATAAGCATCGTAAAAATGAGGCTACTGACCGCCAGACGTGGTACATGGCGTGTTACCTCTTGGGGCTCTTCATCAGCAATCCGATGCTTACCTCACAGGATAAGCGTGATTATCTGATACGTACCATAGGTGTCCTGATGCTTGATACCTACAGCCATAGTAAGGCTATGTATGCCTATGCCAGGGTAATCATGAACAATATTATTGAGCAGCGTCCTGAACTTCTTGTAGGTTCGCTCAAGAATACAGGAACCGTCAAGCAGGTGAGAGCTCACCGCAAGCAATTGCTGGAGTTTATGGAGACTGCCTGCATGATACATGATATCGGCAAGCTTGGCCAGATTCCTATTATTACCAATTCCTACCGAAAGCTTACGGAGCATGAGTTCCAGATATTGAGGCTTCACCCGTCTGCAGGTAGAGGTATGCTGTCAGCAGAGCCCTATTTCTCACAGTTTGATGATATCATTGAGGGACATCACTCCAGCTATGATGGCAAGACGGGTTATCCGAATCGCTACTTGTCAAGTCATCCGGAGCAGCATATTCTTGTGGATATCCTCTCCATCTGTGACTCGCTGGAGGCTGCTACCAGTCAGATAGGTCGTAATTATCGTGTAGCCAAGACCTTCAGTCAGCTTATGGATGAGTTCTATGCTCAAGCTGGTACAAGGTATAACCCGCAGGTGCTTGAGTCGATCATCAGTTCGCGTGAGACGTACAATCTGCTCAAATGGATGGTGGACAGCAACTGGAAATCAATCTATCAGTCAATCTATCAGGAGATAGTGAGCGGAGGTGTGAATCATTCCGTCCAATCGGCAGATGATACTGCGGATAAAGGTAGTGTTTATACCGACAGCAATCCTTCAAGGACCAGTGTAGATAAGACATTAAGTGTGGATCAGCTGAGGCGAATTGCCAACCAGCAGGAGGAACACAACCGCTGGCTCACGCAGCAGCTGGTGGAGAGTGTGGAGTCAAAGTATGAGTATGATCAGGTCACCAAGGGTCTGCATGCCATCTTTGAAGTCATGGCTCTGGTTAAGGTGAAGGATGGTTCCATCAAGATACTTCAGGGTAACCCCGACTTACTCCGTATTTTCCCGCCTACACAGTACCATCCGGTCAAGGCTATGACAGATTTCTCGGTGGAGCATGTAGTCAAACCAAATTGGACAGACAAGCTGATAACATTCAATGACTACATGACCCTGGCAGATCGCCTGAAAGGACGTAAGTCAGTCAATCTTGAATTGGAGACAAAGATAGAGGGGTGGTGCCGATTCAGTTATTGTCCGGCAGAGTATGATGAAACCGGTAATCTGGAAAAGGCGCTCTTCACTGCGGAAAATATCAATGAGGAGGTGATCAATCTGCAACATCTCCGGTTTGTGGCTGAATATGATGGCTTGACGGGTGTGTTGAGCCGTTATGGTGGCGAGCGGCAGATACGCAATATGCTTGACAAGCAGACGGCTGGTCTCTTTGCGGTAATGGATATTGATCACTTCAAGTCATTCAATGATACCTATGGACATGTAGTAGGTGACAAGGTACTCTCTGCCATTGGCAAGGTGCTTCGGAAGGGTTTGAACTATACGATTATCCGTCAGGGTGGTGATGAGTTTGTAGCCTTCTGTAAGTCTGATGAATCGGAGGCTGTACATCGTCAGCGGTTGGATAGTCTCTTCCAGCATTTGTCTGCCATTGATATCCCAGAACTCAATGGACAGAAGGTAACGGTGAGCATTGGCGCTGTGATCTATGATGGCAGTGAACCGGTGACTTTTGATGAACTGTTCCGCATTGCTGACCGTCTGCTTTATGTCAGCAAGCGGTACAAAGGAAACTATTTGAGCATAGAACGTTATTAACTAAATAAAACAGAACATTATGAAAGATAATTCTTGGCAGAGTTTCATGAACAACAAGAACAACCCAGCTCAAAAGGGCAAGGGTGGTAATATGAAGGGTGGTGCCAGTGCTAAAGGCAATACTGTAGCACCAAAACAGATGAACCGCAGAACTCAATGATGATGAAAAGGATAGTTAAGTCAGTCTTACTCCTCCTGCTGGTAGTGATGATGGCATCATGCAGTTCGGAGCAGCGAGCTCTGAGCCACATGCGCTCTCTTACTTCACAGATTGAGAAGAAGGGGCAGGACTATTCAATAGAGGAGTGGAAGGATGCCTATTATGAATTCAAGGAGATTGATGACAGTGTAAATAAGGATAAGTTCTCTCCCAAACAGAAGCAGGAATATACCGAACTGCAGGCACGCTGTGTCAAGAGTTTTGCCAAAAGTTCCGTCAAGGCTGTCAAGGATGGTATCTCTACCTATATTAAAGAGGGTATAGATATTGTGAAGGGTGTGATAGACGGTATTCTGGAATAAAAAAGACTCGCTAAGATGCTGATGAATGTAGCATCTTAGCGCTTCTTTTTATAGCATAGTATTGACAATGACTATGCGAAGTATTTATTCCTGTGCAGGAGCCTCATCAATCAGCTCCAGGAACTGATCAAGTTGAGGAGTGATAATGATCTGTGTGCGGCGGTTGCGTGCGCGTCCTTCAGGAGTGTCATTACTCTCAAGCACATTGTACTCGCCACGGCCTGCAGCAGAGAGTCGGCTTGGATCCACACCATACTGCATCTGAAGAGCCTGTACCACAGATGAGGCACGGAGGCAGGAGAGGTCCCAGTTGTTGCGGATATTCTCACGGCTGATAGGTACATTGTCCGTGTTGCCCTCTACGAGCACTTCGTATTCAGAGTAGTCAGTGATGATTTTGGCAATCTTCGAGAGGGTTTCGCCAGCACGGTCACTGATTTCATACGAACCAGACTTATAGAGCATGTTGTCATTGAGCGAAATGTAAACTACGCCCTTGAGCACCTGTACGTCCACCTCCTTAAGTTCCTGCTTGGAGAGCGAACGGGTCAGCTTGTTTGAGAGGGCAACGTTCAGAGAGTCACTCTTGCTCTTGGCATCGACGAGCTGCTTGATATACTTGTTTGAAGCATTGATCTCATCTACCAGTTTGGAGATGTTGGCACCAGACTGATTGATGCTCTTGTCAAGCGAAGCCTGCAGACGTGCATACTGGCGCTGCAGCTTGGCATTCTCTGCCTTTGCCTCTGCCAGACGCTCGTCAAGTCCCTTGCTGCCAGATACGCAGCCAGCAAGTTCAACGCGTGTATCACTCAAGTCCTTCTGAAGTGTTGCATACTCTTCGGTGAGACGGTTGTGGTCATCCTGCAGTTTCAGATACTCTTTCTTGCTGACACAGCTTCCGAATAAGATTGTAGCCGCAAAGGCTGTGAGGAATAGGATTTTCTTCATACGATTGGTTTGATATTTGGTTAATAATGTTTAGTAACTGATTAAAAAAGGGTGTCTTTTCAGCTGGCAACAGTTGAATTATACATTGCTGTTTGCTGACTTTAAGACTCTTTGGATATCCGAAGGTTTAAATGTCCTTTTCCTCCACCTCAATGTCCTTCAGCAGATGCGTGTGACCAATGACGTGGCTCGCCTGATACATCTCCTGAATGGTCTGCCACTCGAGTGAGAAGGTCTTGGTGTATTCGTACTTGAAGTCCGTGATACCATAGGAACTGATCTCTTCAATGAGTGAAGCTACCGAAAAAGTAGAGATGTCACGACCCGGAATCCAGGTGTGCTGATCGCTCTTGCGCAGATTGTCAAAGGTCTCCCGGATGATTCCTTGTTCTGCCAGGTCAGCTATTATATTGCCTGCCAGCTTGGATGGCATGTGCAACTGGCGGCAAACCTCCTCTGTAGTGGGAGCAGGCTTCTGCAGTGAGAAGGAACGGTAGATGACTGAGGCCATCAGTACCGAGAGGAAATCACGATACTGGCGGGAGATATTCTCCGTGTCTTTCTCAAAGTTGAAATTCTGTATGTTTTGAGAGGCATAAGAGAGCTCTGCACCGTACAGGCAGATGACCCAAGCCATCTGAATCCAGAGCAGCAGTAATGGCAAGGCTGCAAACGAACCATAAATGGCATTGTACTTAGATACCCAGATCTGACCGGAGATGAACAGTCCCTGGAAGAACATGAAAGCCGAACCGGCTATACAGGCAGCAATGAACGCGTTCTTGAAACGGACTTTGGCGTGCGGAATGACGATATAAACGAACGTCAGCGCCAGAATGGTAAGTATATAAGGTGCCCACTGGAGGCTGTTGAGCAGCAGATTGCTGACCTGATGGTCATAGTAGAAGCTTGACTTGATATAAGTCTTCAGAAAGATCTGTACGCCGGAACTTATGATCAGGAAGGTAGGCACAAGAATCATGATGCTCAGATAATCCGTCACCTTGCGGAGCGTAGTTCTGCCTTTCTTCTGCTGCCAAATGCGGTTGAGCACCATCTCCACGTTGCCAATCAGATTGAAGATGACGTAGAGCAACATCACGATGCCGATGCCCATCACCACGCCAGATTTAGCCTGATTCAGATAGCTGGTGGCAAACTGCATCACATATTCCACCACTTCCGGCTGTCCTGGCAGCATATCAACCAATGAACTGTGAATCAAATCCTGAAGTCCGAAACCGTTAGCTATACCTACCAGAAGAGCCACGGTGGGGACGAGGGAGAGCAGCGTGTAATAGGTGAGGGCTGATGCCTTCTCCATGATCCGGTCGCTCACAAAAAATCGGATACTCAAGAAGAGCGCCTTGAAGATGTTCATGAGCCAACGATACACTCCACGTACATCCTCATTAGTGTAACTCCAGATGTCGTGGGTCAGGAATGTCCACAGCCATTTGGCGGATCTGATAGGGTTGACTCTTCGCATGGAAAGCAGATAATGGTTCTGGACCATAGATTATTTCAATGCAATGCTGCCACGGCCTATCAGGTTGCCATCACAATAGAGCTCAACGCCATAGTTGCCTTTTTCGAGGTTCTCCACACGCTTGTAGTAGATGGTGACGGGAGTCTCCTCTCCACCGTATTCGATGGTCTTCTTCGCAGAGTAAGGCAGCATGGTGTTCTCGTAGCTGAACTTGCCGCTCTGGTTATTGGTGAGCACCTCCTCGTTAGGGCGGAGCAGACGGAGATAGACATCCTTCTCACCCGCCTCGGCAGTCACATTCGCAGCAATGGTGAAGTTGACCTGGAATTTGGCAAGCTTATCCACGCGGTTCTTTTTCTCAACCTTGTCTTTAGAATTGAGTGGGATGACATTGACGTTAGTGGCAGAGAGCTTGGCAGCCACAGTCACCTTGCGGGTCAGGGTTTCATTCTGCTCACGTACCTGCTGGTTTTGCGCTTGGACGCTCTGCATCTGACCTTTGATGTGTGCATTTTCGGCAATGAGCGCTTCATTCACACGGTTGAGCGAATCCACCTGTGCCACATAGTAGCGAAGCACGCCGCGTACGGTTTCCAGCTCCTTCTTCAGCGCTGCAATCTTACGGGCATCCTGTGCCTTGGTCTGACGCAGTTCCTCTACGAGCCGCTGCATCTTGATGCGCTGGTCTTCGAGTTTCTGTTCGAGGGAATCATTGTTCACCTGAAGCTTATAGCCTTCGTACTGGATGGCAAGCTGGGTGTACTCATCTTCCATCTCCTCCTTTTCCAGGGCAAATACCTCCTGCATCTCTTCAATCTGAGCCTGCTGCTTGTTGATATACCAGCCAGAACCGCCAAGGATGCCAATGATAATAAGGGCAGCTACTATGATGATTTTCTTGTTCATTTTTTCGTGTATAGGATATAAAAAGTTTGTATAAATGGGTTTTATTGTTCTGAAATCGGATGCAAAGATAGCAAAAAAATCCTAAATACAACGATTTTTTCAAACATCTTTTATAATAATTAGCGATTTTTCATACTTTTGTTTGTTATTCTATCCGAAAATTACTATCTTTGCGCCCATATAATATAAAAGATATGGAGTTGAAAGAAGATAAAAAGGCAAAACCAGCGGCTGGGAAGAGGCATTCTTTCTGGAAGGTTCTGCTCTTGAATTTAGCCCTGATGGGCGTTGCTGTCATCGTTCTGCTCTGGTGTCTTTCGGGGTATCTTGCCTCATATACGCATCATGATGAGTGTGTAGAAGTGCCGGATCTGTCCGGTATCATCGGAGAGGAGGCAGAGTACTATCTTGAGACATTAGGCTTGAGCGGAATGGTGATTGATTCAGTCTATTCTGATGCCCGTCCGGGTGCCGTGATCGAACAGAATCCCGTGGCCGGACTTCCTGTCAAGAAGGGTCGTGTAGTATATCTCACAATTAATGCCAAGAGCGTCCGTATGGTCAAGCTCGCTGATGTGCGCGAATGGAGCAGCCGTCAGGCACAGAGCAAACTGAGCGAGCAGGGATTCGTCATTGATTCCGTCCGTCAGGTGCCTTGTGAGTTTGATGATCTGGTCTTGGGCGTCAATGCATCTGGTGGCAATGAGCTGGTTCCGGGTCGAGAGTATCCTTATCGCACTCATGTGGTGATTCGTGTGGGCAGTACCCATGTGGCTATGGTGGCCGAGAATGATTCCACGGAGAGTGCCTGGCTTGAATAATGCGTATGGCAGAGGATAACGAGCTGTTTGAGCATTTCCGCTTTGTAGCCGACCGCGGACAGGGACCAGTCAGGGTTGACAAGTTTCTGGTGGATCGTATTAACGGCACCAGCCGCAACCGCATACAAAAGGCGGCAGATGGCGGGTTCATCCTTGTCAATGGCAAGCCGGAGAAGTGCAGCTACAAAGTTCGGCCCTGTGATGTGGTTCAGGTGATGATGGACCGGCCCCGCCATACCACGGAAATTCTTCCTGAAGATATTCCCCTGGACATAATCTATGAAGACGAGGACCTGCTGGTGGTCAATAAGCCTGCTGGTATGGTGGTACATCCTGGTCATGGCAATTATACAGGAACACTTGTCAATGCCTTGGCTCATCACTTACAGCAGACCATGCCCATAACTTATGACCGGAATGAGGATAAGGATATCCTTCCGGATGAAGAGGGTGAGAATATGGCTGGCGAGGAAGAGGAGGACTTCGACTTCCAGCACCGTATGGGTCTCGTGCATCGTATTGACAAGGAGACGTCCGGCCTGCTGGTGATTGCCAAGACAGAGGACGCCGGCACGAATTTGAGCCGCCAGTTCTTCCATAAGACTACACGAAGGCTTTACACCGCTTTGGTATGGGGACATGTGGATCAGGATGAGGGCGTGATACACGGAAACATTGGTCGAAACCATCGTGACCGCATTCTGATGGATTTCTACCCAGAGGGCTCAGATGAGGGTAAGCCAGCCGTGACGCACTATCGCGTATTGGAGCGTCTGGGTTACGTGACGCTGGTAGAATGCCGGCTTGAGACGGGTCGCACGCATCAGATCCGAGTGCACATGAAGCATGAGGGGCATACGCTGTTCAATGACAAGACCTACGGAGGTGACCAGATACTGAAGGGTACCACCTTCGCCAAATATTCACAGTTTGTGCGCAACTGCTTTGAGGTTTGTCCACGTCAGGCGCTACATGCCCGGTCATTAGGATTCCGTCATCCAAGAACGGGTGAGGAAATGGACTTTGAGGCACCGCTGCCAGATGATATGAAGCAGCTCATCGAACGGTGGCGTACCTATATCAGCAACAGAGAATAAGCAATAGTTTGAAATGAAGAAAATAGCAATCGTCGCCGGTGGCGACAGTAGCGAATATGTGGTCAGCCTCCGCAGTGCTCAAGGCATCTGGAGTTTCCTTGACCATTCAAAGTATGAGGTCAGCATCCTTGTGCTCAAAGGCACTGACTGGAAGTATGTACCATATAATGGCGCGGAATATGACTGGGAGCACACTTCACCAGTGTGCCGTGAGGACTTCAGTGTGAACCTTGCCGAGCCTGAAACGGTAAACGGAGTGCAAATCAGCCGAAAGACGTTTGACTTCGCTTATATTATCATCCATGGTACACCAGGCGAGAACGGCATCCTGCAGGGTTATTTTGATTTAATCAACATGCCTTACAGCTGCTGCGGCGTTCTGGCTGCCAGCATCACTTGCAGCAAATATACCTGCAACCGTTACCTTTCCACTTTCGGAATCCCTGTAGCCAAGAGCATCCTTTTGCGTCAGGGTGAAGAGATAGGGACGGACGAGTGCATCGGGCAGTTAGGCCTGCCACTCTTCGTTAAGCCAAATGGCGGCGGTTCTTCCTATGCTACATTCAAGATTAAGACAGCCGAAGAGCTCCAGCCAGCCATTGCGGCTGCACATCAGGAGGCAACGGGTGAGGTGATCATTGAATCATTCATGCAGGGTACAGAGATTACCTGCGGATGCTATACGAGCCGTGACGGCCTCAAAGCGTTGCCAATCACGGAAGTTGTCTCGAAGAAAGAATTCTTTGACGTAGATGCCAAATACAATGGCGCCGTTGAGGAGATTACTCCAGCCCGATTGAGCCCGGAGATGACACAGCGCGTACAGGAACTGACCCGCCGCATCTACGGCTATGTCGGTGCCAAGGGAATCATTCGCGTGGATTATATCATCATCGGAGACACGCCACATCTCCTTGAGGTCAATACAACCCCAGGAATGACCGCTACCTCATTCATCCCACAGGAGGTACTCGCAGCAGGACTGAACATCAGCGATGTGATGGATGACGTCATTGAAGCATCGATGAAATAAGAGAAAAAAAGAGCAAATTCACTACTCATCAAACAATAGTACTATGGAATATAACTTCGACGATATTCGTTGTTACTACGACGAGGATGTGCCCGGCAAGCTTTGGCCGCTGGCTGACCGTCCAGAGATTGCAGCATTCATTACGGGTGCCTTCCCACAGGCTGACATCGAGAAGGTTCGTGCTATCATCAAGGGCTGTACTACCATCAAGGAGTTCCAGGAGAGAATCGTAATCTATTTCCTTCACATGCTCAGTTCAAAGAGCTGTGATGAACTGCGCATTGATGGCACCGAGCTGATTGACCCCACACAAGGTCACATCTTTATCACCAATCACCGTGATATTGTACTTGACAGCGCCTATATGAATACCCTCATGGCTGACAAGGGATTGAATACATGCGAAATCGCCATTGGCAATAACCTCTTTGCTGCTCCTTGGATTGAAGATCTGGTGCGTCTGAACAAGTCTTTTGTTGTGCGTCGTGACCTCACCGGACGTCAGATGCTTGAGTCTTCAATGAAGCTCTCTGCTTACATCCATCAGGAGGTAGAAGAGAAGCATCTCCCAATCTGGATAGCCCAGCGAGAGGGCCGATCAAAAGATAATACTGACCAGACCCAGTCATCAGTCATCAAGATGCTTGCCATGGGCGGAAAGAGCCGTGATTTGATGCAGAATATCCGTGCGCTCAATGTTCACCCTGTGGCTATCAGCTATGAGTTCGACCCATGTGACTACCTGAAGGCTGCCGAATTCCAGCTGAAGCGCGATAATCCGGAATGGAAGAAGTCCAAAGCCGATGACGTGAAGAGTATGGTGACGGGTATGCAAGGCTATAAGGGACGCGTGATCTACACCGTTACTCCAGCGCTGAATTCTGTATTTGATACCTTCCCATGGATTAATGATAAGACTGCCCAGGCAAATTGTGTGTGCCAGACCATTGACCGCGCTTTGCATGGCGCCATGCAGCTCTATCCAATCAACTACGTGGCTTATGATGTTCGTTTTGAAACGGATAAGTACGCCAAGATGTACACAACAGAGGAGCAGGCAAAAGCACTTGACTATCTCAATGGTCAGCTGGCAAAGATTGACATCCCGAACCGCGACGAGAATTTCCTCTGGCAGATGCTGCTGACAATGTACAGCAACCCGGTAGTCAACCGTGAGGCTTTGGAAAAAGATAGCGACGATAAGATCACCCCATTAACAGATTAATTCAGATAATTATGGACGAGAAGATAGTAAATGAGCTCATCGAAGAGCTTATCAAATTGAGTTTTGCAGAGGATATTGGTGATGGCGATCACACCACATTGTGTTGCATTCCTTCAGATGCAATCGGCAAGCAGCGACTCATTGTCAAGGAGGAGGGAATCCTGGCAGGTGTGGAGATTGCAGAAAAGGTATTCCATGCCTTCGATCCAGAACTCCAGATGGAAGTGTTCATCAAGGATGGCACACATGTGAAGCCAGGAGACGTTGCCTTCGTGGTTACTGGCAAGGAGCAGTCGCTCCTACAGACAGAGCGCCTCATGCTCAATATCATGCAGCGAATGAGCGGCATTGCTACGATGACAGCACGTTATGTCAAGGCACTTGAGGGTACAGGTACCCGAGTACTTGATACACGTAAGACAACTCCAGGTATGCGTATTCTTGAGAAGCAGGCAGTCAAGATCGGTGGCGGATGCAATCACCGCATCGGACTTTTTGATATGATTCTGCTGAAGGACAATCACGTTGACTTTGCCGGTGGAATCCATAATGCCGTAACCCGTGCCAAGCAGTACTGCCAGGACAAGGGAAAGAATCTTCGCATTGAGGTAGAGGTTCGCAACTTTGATGAACTTGATCAGGCACTCAATGAGGGCGTTGACCGTATCATGTTCGACAATTTCTCGCCTGCAGATACTGCCCTCGCTGTAAAACGCGTGGCAGACTTTGCCAAGGAGCGCGGCGTAGAGCGTCCAGAGACAGAATCAAGCGGTGGCATCACATTCGACACTATGCTGCCTTATGCACAGGCTGGCGTTGACTTTATTTCATTTGGTGCTTTGACTCATTCGGTCAAGGGTCTTGATATGAGTTTTAAGGCTGTTAAGTAACTGATGCGTCTGTAGGAGCCTTCACAGCAAATGAGGAGGCTCCAATGCAAGCCAGCTTTGAACTTTGGTTTTGCCAATCCAGATCCAGAGCAGAAGTGGCAGTTTACCAGCCTATCATTTGAACCACTCAATACTCTATGATAATGAAAAAAGTATTTTTATCTCTTGCTCTCTGTTTGATAGCAGTGTGTGCCTCTGCGCAGCAGCTGAAGTCGGCAGAGGGAAGGTTGAATCTGCGCGGTGATGATGCAGGATTCGGCTATGGCGTGACATTTGAACTGGATGACAATTTCGAGTTGGCACCAAGCCTCTCGATTGTTTTCCCAAACAATGCCTTTGTACTGACTACCGAGGTGGATCTGCATTATCTGCTCCCTGAATTTGTTGAGAATCTTGAGATCTATCCGCTTACAGGTGTCGGATTCTTCTACAAGAATTGGGATTATGACGATTGGCCTAACCAAAGTAAGTTCCTTATTAATATAGGAAGCGGAGCACGCTGGCATTTCAGTGATCAATGGGCTGTATTTGCAGAGGAAAAGATCCAGTTTGTCAATAGCTCTAACACGGACAATTACTTTGTTACGGGCATCAGTTATTCATTCTGATGGTAGCTTTGGTTAACCTCCTTTCTCAAATAAGTCTCGCACTGTTTGGCATCCTTCCAGGCAATTATAGCGGTATTACGCATATTGCAGATAACCAATATGCCGTAGTGGATGATAAGGACCTGACAGATGGCTTTAAGATCCTCTCACTTGACCTTGATCCTGTCAAAGGGAAAGTGAGAGGAGCTTCGATGTCAATACCCCTGCTTGTCAATCAACGACATGAGTCAGGTAAGGTCACTTATCGTGATAGTGAGGGGATAGCCTATTTCCCGAGCCGGAATACCATCTTTGTGTCTGGTGAAGCGGATCAGCGAATCTTGGAATACACACTGGATGGTATACCTACAGGTCGTGAACTCCAGATTCCAGCCTCGATGGGGCGTGATAAGATTGCTTCAAATCTTGGTTTTGAGTCTTTGACCTACAATGAGAAGACTCAGCTATTCTGGACAACCACTGAATCTACGCTTCTTAAAGATGGCGAACGTTCGTCACTCACGCAGAAAGAGGTAAATAATCTGCTTCGCCTGCAAAGTTTTGGCAATGATCTGCTTCCTGCGGCTCAATATGCCTACGCTATGGACAAACCTGCAGCCAAGGGAAATAAAGGAACATACGCTCATGGTGTGCCTGAAATGCTTGCACTTGATGACGGCAGACTGATTGTAATGGAACGAGAACTGTATGCTCCACGGTATAAGGTGGGAAGTTCATGTCGGATCAAACTGTATGTGGTAGATCCTGTTCATGCAGAAGCGATAACAGATAGCGAGCAGCTCTCACAGCTTGCTTCAGACCGTTTCTTGCCGAAGACGTTGCTGGCTGAATTCAAGACGCGTCTGCAGTTCGGAAGAATGAACCTGGCCAATTATGAAGGAATGTGCCTCGGACCTAAACTGGATGACGGGCGTCAGTCGGTGATACTGATTTCAGACTCACAGTCAGGTACAGGCAACAAGTTCTATCATTTGAAGGACTACGTGCGAATCATTATTCTATGAAGTTAAAAAGAAGATGAATAAAATTATAAATCAATTAGCTGTACTCACAACTGTAGCATGCCTCTCCGCATGCCAGCAGCCAGTACAGCAGCAGACAAAGGGAAACTTTGTGCTGACAGATGAGGAGACTTATGGCTATCTGTATTGCCACATGTCTGATCATGGTCAGTGGACTGCTTACGCTCTCTCTCAAGATGGATTGCACTTCCATGATTTGTTGTGTGGAGACTCAATCTTCTCTGCTGCCTCAATGGCAGCAATAGAAGGTGGAACACGTGACGCTTATCTCTGCCGTGCTCATGACAACAATGGATACCTGATGGTAACTACTGATATGAATAATAGTGCCACCGAACGTCTAGGAAAGCAGAGTGAATGGCAGAACTTTGGCATTGATTTGCTCACAAGCCAGGACCTTATTCATTGGCAGAGCACCAGTATAGACTTCAGGCAATGGCAGCCTTCGGTAGTACGCGTTTGGGCACCACAGGTAATCTGGGATGCAGATTATGAGTGGAGCGATGGACATCAGGGCGGCTACATGATCTATTATTCAATGCTTGATCCGGAGCGTGATGCTTATGACCGCGTCTATTACAGTCATGCTGATAAGGATTTCAATACTATCACGCCACCACAGCTTCTCTTTGACTGGGGATATGCTACTATTGATGCTGATATTAATTGGATTGATGCTGATCAAAGCTATCATTTGCTGATCAAGAAGGAGGGTGGCAAACCTGGAATATTCTGTTCGGTAGCAAAATCTCTGATGGGTCCATGGCAGATGCCAGAGGAGGATCAGTACGTGAATTTTGAGGGCAATAAGTTGTGCGAAGGTCCGTCTGCATACCAGCTTGTGGGCGGTCAGTGGCAGGTGGGATACGTTGAGTATTCAAGTCATCCACACCGTTATCGTCTGTGTGATGCAGACAGTACGCTTACTCATTTCTCCAATCCGCGCGACATAGAAGGCATTGATGGTCCGCAGCACGGATCTTTCCTTCGCATCTCGCAAGAGGAATATGATAGATTACAGCAGTGGAGTGACGCCCAGGAATCGGAACACCTGGCACCTTCGGTCAATAATCCGGTATTCCCTGGTCTCTATGCCGACCCAGAAGTTCTTTATAGCCAGCAGACCGGCAAGTATTATATCTATCCAACTACGGATGGCGCTTTCGGCTGGCATAACTATGATTTCCACTGTTTCTCGTCAACTGACCTGAAGAACTGGAAAGACGAAGGCGTTATTCTTGATTTGCGAAACCTTGAATGGGGCAAGGAATATGCTTGGGCTCCATGTATTATTGAGCGTCCAACGATTGAGAATGGCAAAGTGAATGGTTACAAATACTATTATTATTTCGTAGCCAATAAGTCGGTGGGTGTGGCAGTAGCAGATCGTCCAGAGGGACCATTCCGTGATGCTTTAGGCAAGCCGATGCTCACACAGGATGAACTCCAGACACCTAACCTTGTCATTGATCCGGATGTATTCCAGGATCCGAAGAGTGGCAAGTACTATCTTTACTGGGGCAACTCATATCTCTGGATGGCAGAGTTGAATGAAGAGATGACAGGCATTGTACCTGGTACGATCAAGGAGCTGATTCCACGATCGCAGATAGGAGATTATCATTATCTGGAGGGAACGTATGTATTTGAGCGCAATGGTCTCTACTATTTTATGTGGTCAGAGAATATTACACGTTCGGCACGTTATCGTGTGCGCTATCTTATTTCTGAATCGCCTGTAGAATTTGTCCGCAATGGACAGCCCGCCAAGGTTGAAGAGCAGATTATCCTTCAGCAGGATCCATCCCTGCAGATATTTGGCACCGGACATAATGCCGTGCTCAATCTTCCTGGCACAGATGAGTGGTATATGATATACCACAGGTTTACACGTCCTGAAGGCATTAAGATGGGGCTTTCAGGTGGATATAACAGAGAGATCTGTATTGACAGAATGGAGTTCAATGCAGATGGCACTATACGCCCTGTTAAGGTTACTTTATAATAAAAAGAAAATCATGTATTTTGAAGGAATCATTATTGCAGTAGTTACATTTCTAATTATCGGTATGTTCCATCCGATTGTCATCAAAGCAGAGTATTATTGGGGAGTACGATGCTGGCCTGTGTTTGCCGTAGCTGGCATTGCATTGCTGGGATTCTCATTGTTCGTCTCTGATACACTCTTTGCCTCAATTATTGGTGTTACGGGTTGTTCTTGTCTATGGAGTATTCTTGAATTGTTCGAACAGAAGAAACGAGTAAGCAAAGGATGGTTCCCAAAGAATCCAAACAGAAAAGATTAACATTATATATTATAATGTGTATGCGTCTCCATTACGATTGTAGTGGGGACGTTTTTCTGATAAAAAAACTGTGAAGAGGTGAAATAGGATAAAAGGTTTGCTCATGTAGTTTCGGAAGAATACCGTATGCGCTGGGTAGAAAGAACTGTTTCGTAACAAAAATATGAGCAGAAATTGTGAAAATGAGCAAAAAAATAAAAAAAAGATTAAATATTGCAAGATAATACAATTATTTTTATTATCTTTGCTGCACGGTTGGAAAGTTGTTGTTTATGATGACTTATATCCGTTAATAATTACTTACAACTAAAACAAAAAAGATTATGGCAAAGAAATGGATTTGTACCGTTTGCGGTTACGTTCATGAGGGTGAGACTGCCCCAGAGAGATGTCCACAGTGTAAGGTTCCTGCTTCTAAATTCAAGGAGCTGGAAGTTCAGGAAGGTGGTATCCAGTTCGTTCAGGAGCATGTAATTGGCATTGCAAAGGAATATGGTGTTGATGAAGAGATGATAAAGGATCTCAATGCACACTTCATGGGT
Organism: Bacteroidales bacterium; assembly: GCA_045617885.1. GTDB lineage: Bacteria > Bacteroidota > Bacteroidia > Bacteroidales > UBA3663 > Liminaster. The sequence goes on from JAZLJN010000029.1 coordinate 19,212, forward strand.
GAGTGTACAGAGGTGGGTATGTATCTTGCAATGAGCCGTCAGGCTGATCGTGAGGGTTATCCTGAAGTAGCTGATGCTTTCAAGCGTTATGCTTGGGAGGAGGCAGAGCATGCTGCAAAGTTTGCAGAGCTCCTTGGCGATGTAGTATGGGATACCAAGACCAATCTTGAGAAGCGCATGAATGCTGAAGCTGGCGCTTGTGAGGATAAGTTCCGCATTGCAAAGAATGCAAAGGCACAGAACTGGGATGCTATCCATGATACTGTTCATGAGATGGCAAAGGACGAGGCTCGTCATGGTAAGGGCTTCGAGGGTCTCTACAACCGCTACTTCAAGAAGTAATTTCCCTTTTGCTTCTTCAAGTTTCGCAAGCTCCTCTTGAGAACGCAGATCCGACACTCACGTATCATCACCGAGAACTGATCCCTTTTCTAGAGAGTATATTACTGTACGAAGGATAAGAGATGACCAATAGAATCGTCCCTTTCACACCCTTTAGAAACCCTTATATACCGAAAGTGAGCTGGCAATACTTGAGAAAACATTATTTCAATTAAGAAAACAAACAAAATCCTGACCTTTTGGGGTCAGGATTTTGTTTTTAAGTTAGTTAAATGATGATTAATGTTTGACATTATTGTCCATCGATGATTAGTGCTTGACATTATTGTCCATCGATGATTGGTGCTTGACATTATTGTTCATCGATGATCAATGTTTGACATTATTGTCCATCGATGATTAATGATTGACAATATTGTCCATCGATGATTGCTGGATGCAATGATAATGGCATCCCATGAAGCATTACCAGATAATGCAGATGTTGTAGAGCAAGGAGATTTCCTCACCGGCAACGAGCTCTTTTACTTCTAAAGTTTCCATAACACGATATCTATTTAAATTCATTTTTTATGGCTACTGCCAAATAGTTTATAGTTGACTATTGTTATTGAGCCTCCTCAAGTTCTGCCTCTGCGTGGTCAGCAAAGCCATAATGCTCATTGTGCTGTGAGATATCAAGTCCGAGGGCTTCCGACTTGGCTGATACTCGCATAGGGATCATCTTGTTGGTAATCCAATAAAGACCCAGGCTTACTACAAATGTATAGACGCATACGATAGTGAGACCAAGAATATGCAGTCCCATACCAGCCCAGTCTGGGTTTTCTTCATGAAGAATACACATAAAGAATCCGGTCAGTAATGTTGCAAAGATACCGCCCATACCATGTGTAGGGAATACGTCAAGTGCATCATCAAAGCGTCCTTTCTTGTTCTTCCAGTAACAAGCGGTATTGCAGACCATCGTTGTAAGCATACCAATCATAATTGCTTCGCCAGGAGTGACCTGATCTGCCATTGGGGTAATGGCAACAAGTCCAACTACCGAACCTACCGCAGCGCCCATAGCTGATGGTTTGCGGCCGCGGAGACAATCCATGAAGATCCATGACAGCATGGCTGTTGCAGCTGCTGTATTTGTATTAAGGAATGCGAGCACAGCAATATGATCAGCAGCCAATGAAGAACCACCATTGAAACCAAACCATCCCAGCCAAAGTAAAGCCGCACCAAGAATAACGAACGGAATATTTGCAGGATCTTCATGTGAAGCTCCCTTGCGCTTACCCAGGAAAAGAGCACCCGCCAAGGCTGCCACACCAGAGGATGCATGCACCACAATGCCACCAGCGAAGTCATGTACGCCCCACAAGTTCAGAAAACCATCAGGATGCCAGGTCCAGTGAGCCAGAGGGAAATAGACAAAGAAACAGAACAGGGTCATGAATACCAGATAGCCAGAGAAACGCACGCGTTCAGCAAATGAACCCGTAATAAGCGAAGGCGTAATGATGGCAAACTTCATCTGGAAGAGTGCAAACAACGCAATAGGGATTGTTGTAGCCACTCCGCCTGCTGCCAACTGTCGTATTCCTTCAACAGAAGAATCTGCTGACGCTGCGTGCGCGCCAACATGCTCAAACATGAAAAATGTTCGCGGATCACCTATCAAATGAAGTCCACCGACATCTTCACCGAAACTTAAAGAGAATCCGACTGTAACCCACAGTACAGATACAAGTCCCATAGCAATAAATGACTGCAGGATTGTGGAGATTACGTTCTTCTGTCCCACCATGCCTCCATAGAAGAATGAGAGTCCAGGTGTCATCATCAATACAAAAATTGTAGCAGTAATCATCCATGCTACATTCGCCCATTGTAGTTCCTCACCTTCGGCTAATTCCCAAAGACCACTAGAATAAGTATGTGTACAGCCAAGAATGGCAAACACTACAAGAATTGCGGACATTATCGCCCATCTTTTCTCTTTCATTTTGATAAATAATAGTTGAATATTTTAGAATAATGTTATTGCATTTATCTTTTTCTGGTGCAAATATGAGCATTTTTTAACTAATAAACTATTTTTTGAAAGCAAAACTGCAAATATGCTTTCTTTTTTCTTTAATATGTTTTATTTTGCAAACAATAAATTACAAAAACGGCAGAATATATGTCATAATTATTTAAAAATATATTTATTTGAAGAAATGTGTAAATAAAATTTTGAAAATGCAAAACATTTGTCTATCTTTGTGCCATGAAAAATAACAATAATTCAAATAAATTATATTATAGGTATCATTACTATGGAAGAACTATTGAAAAGCCGTGATGCTGTCAATAAGTGGATGGAAAGATTCGGAGTCCGATTCGGTGTTTATAAGAATGGAGTATTTAATGAACAGTTATTTCCATTCGATGCTATCCCTCGTCAGATTCCTGCTGACGAATGGGCTATGCTCGAAAAAGGTCTTGTGCAACGCGTGAAAGCACTTAACATGTTTCTTTATGACATTTATCATGAAAAGAAAATTGTAGCTGACGGTATCGTGCCAAAAGAATTTACTTATGAGAGTAAGGGTTACATGCCCGAATGTGAAGGTATCAGTCCGATGCACGGTGTTTATGCTCATATAGCGGGCATTGATCTGGTGCAGGCTAAAGATGGTAAATGGCTTATTCTGGAGGACAATCTGCGTATTCCTTCGGGAGCTTCATATCCTATGATAGCGCGTAAGGTGACTCGCAAGGCTGCTCCTCAAACGTTCCGTGACAATCTGGTAGCCGATAACCGAAACTATGGAGAGATGCTCCGTGAGATGATGGATTATATCAATGACGGTAGGGGAATTAATGTCATACTGACACCCGGCAGGTATAATTCAGCTTTCTTTGAGCATTCATATCTGGCAGAGCAGACGGGCGCTACACTGGCATTCCCTGGAGATATGGTAGTGGAGAATGGCATTGTCTATTATATAGATCTTTATAAGACAAAGGTACGTGTTGGTGCCATCTATCGCCGTGTATCTGATGAATATCTTGATCCGTTAGCATTTGAGCCTACATCACTTCTTGGCGTACCGAATCTGATGGAGGCCTACCGTGCCGGTAATGTGGGTGTGATTAATGCGCTGGGCAACGGTGTGGCTGATGATAAGGGCATCTATTATTTTGTGCCGAAGATGATAAAGTATTATCTCCATGAGGAGCCTATACTGCAGAATGCTCCTACGTACCTTCCGTTCTTTAAGGAAGACTTTGACTATATTATTAATAATGTAGAGAAACTTGTCATAAAGGATGTAGCCGAAGCCGGTGGTTATGGCGTAATGTTTGGCAGGGATATGACACCCGAAAGGTTAGAGGAGGTGAAGCAGCTTATCATCAAGGAGCCTCGCCGTTGGATAGCCCAGGAGGTGGTTGATTTCATTGATCTTGACATTATTGATGAAACTGGGCAGCCTTCACCACGCAAATGTGATCTTCGTGCCTTTGTAATCAGTGGCAAGGAGACGAAAGTCTGGAAATCTGGTCTGACACGATTCTCTCGTAATCCGAACTCTTTTGTAGTCAACTCTTCACAAGGAGGCGGCTTCAAGGATACCTGGGTGATGGAATGATTGCGGGTTGTGCTAATTCATAATATAATAATTCAATTTTGTAAGTAGTGATTCAAAAAAAGTATTTTTCCCTCACCACCCAGTGAGATTCGGATGAGATAAGATTATTTTGATCATTTACTTTATTTGTATAAACAAGTATATGGTACTTTCTGCCAACACTGCCAATCGTCTGTATTGGCTCGGCCGCTATGCTGAACGCGGCTATCTTTTCCTGCACCTGATGCGCAAGGCATACGATGAGGTGCTTGACGTACCGGTAGGTGAAACTCCAGTCTATAGTGACTTCCTTAAGAAGCTGGATGTTTTCGTAGAGGGTTCGCTTGATACCTCTTTCCAGATCATGGATCAGTTGTATAATCCAGACACGGTGACGTCATTGCGTTCTATCATTGAATATATGATGGATAATGCCATTGTACTGCGCACCGAGATCAGGACCGAATCATTTTCATACATTGAGATCTGTAGGGATCTGATCAGGGCAAAGTCGGAGATACGTGATACCAACATTACTAATCTTCAGCCCATCACTGATGCTCTGCTTGCCTTCTGGGGTTCTATTCAGGAGCGTGTCTATGGGCAGTCACGCACTTTCCTGATGTTGGGCAAACTGGTGGAGCATCTTGATATGAACATCCGCTTTGACTATAAGCATTATAGGGTAGAAGAGGCCTTGTATGTGCTCGATAAATTCATAGCAGATGATCCCTCAATGGTAGATAAGGTTATGATTCTCAAATTAAGGGCAATGATTGCAGACAAGGAGGAATATGAGAAGTTCGATGCTGACTATAAGAGCAAAATGCTGAACTATCTGAATTGTCTTGTTTTGATTTGATGAAGAAATATCAGTATAGATACATAACGGACTCTTTACTGCAGCCTGCAGTAGAGTGGCATTTTTTCAAATTCAGGGCTATCCCTTGCTGCAACGAATTCCAGCAGACAGAGATAGTCCGGTTTGATGTGTTGCCCAGTTGTCAGCTTACCTATGGCACAGATGGCCAGGGTAATGCTGTGCAATGGGGTTCATTCAGCTATGTGCATGCAGAGTTTCATGTTATCTCTGAAGGCGTTGTGATTCAGTCGGCACCTTATGTGATTCATGAAGTTCCGGCAGATTATTATCGTGTACCCACCCGATTGACATCCTGTAGTTCTGATGCTGACAGGAGTAGAGTGCTGAATCTTGGTCTGCCGTCCTTGCATTCTCCTTTTGAAGTAGCCCTTGCTGTCATGCACTTTGTCCATTCCTTCATCACTTATACTCCCTGCCACACTACTGTCGCAACTACAGCTGCAGAGATTCTGGCTGATCCGCGTGGCGTATGTCAGGACTATGCGCATCTGATGATTGCCCTCTGTCGTGACGCCGGCATTCATGCCCGGTACGTCAGCGGTCTCATTGCGGGAGAGGGGCAGACTCACGCTTGGGTAGAGGTGTCAGACGGCAGCGAATGGCGTGCTTTTGATCCTACCCATGACCAGACGATAGAGTGGGGCTACATCAAGATTGCACATGGACGTGATGCCAATGACTGTCCGACCAACAGAGGACGGTTCTACGCATGGACAAATGAACGACAGACGGTATTCTGTAAATTAACTGAACAATGATCCAAAATGTAACAAGCATGGAAATGCCCATTGATGAGCAGTTCCGTATTATGAAAAATCACTTCCGTGGCGGCAATGGAAAGAAACGATTCTGTGTTGTCACGGGTACGCATGGCGATGAGCTGGAAGGTCAGTATGTGGTCTTCAAGATAGCTGAGATGATTCGCCAGCATCCAGAACGGCTGAATGGAATAGTGGATATCTATCCGGCACTCAATCCGCTCGGAATAGATTCCATCCAGCGTGGTGTTCCTGCCTTTGATCTGGATATGAATCGCATCTTCCCGGGTAATCCCCGTGGCTCAATGGTAGAAAAGGTAGCGCATGACATTTATACCGATTTGCGAGGGTCGGATATGGTTATTGACATCCATTCAAGTAATATGTTCCTGCGCGAACTGCCACAGGTACGTATCAGCGAGCAGACTGCTGATACGCTGGTGCCTTATGCCAAATTGTTGAATATTGATCTTATTTGGGTTCATCAGGCAGCTACTGTACTTGAGTCCACGCTTGCTCACTCACTTAACTCTACCGGCACACCTGTTCTGGTTGCAGAGATGGGCGTAGGCATGCGTATCAATCATTCACTCTGCCAGCAGCTGTTCTTGGGTATTGTCAATCTGATGCATTCAATGGGTATATGGACGGAGCCTGTTGACCAGACCCTGCTGCACGAGCCAATCGTTTCGCAGGGCAATTCAGTGGATTTCCTGAATGCTACCACTTCTGGAGTCTTTGTCACAGAGGCGCACAATGGCAGGAATGCAATAGTCGAGTCAGGGCAGATTATCGGACAGATTATCTCTCCGCTTACGGGTGAGGTCCTGCAGGAAGTGCGCGCTCCTCATCGCGGTATCCTTTTCACCATCAGGGCCTATCCAATCATCTATGAGGGAAGTCTATTAGCAAGAATTCACAAATTATGAAAATACAGACAATATTTACCATGTCATCTCCTTATCGTGATGACTTTCGTATCAAGGCATATACCTTCGGTCATGGAGAGAAGACTTTGGCCATAGTTGGTGCCATGCGAGGCGATGAATTACAGCAGCAGTACGTTGCGGCGCGTTTGGTATATGAGCTGACTCAGCTTGAAGCTAACGGAAAGATAGCTGACGGTGTATCTATTAGTGTCATTCCCTCGGTCAATCCTTTTTCAATGAATATCGAGAAGCGCTTCTGGGCATTGGATAATACTGACATCAATCGCATGTTCCCGGGTTATGATTTAGGTGTAACCACCCAGCGTATCGCAGCCGGTCTTTTTGAATTCATACAGGATTTCAAGTATGGCATTCAATTGGCTTCTTATTATCTGCCGGGCAACTTTGTGCCGCACGTACGTTATATTGATACTGGTACAGGATTTGAAGATGTATCGCTGGGTCAGCTTTTCGGCTTCCCTTATGTGACTACCCGTAAACCCGATCCGTTTGATACGGTCCTCCTCAATTACAACTGGCAGATTTGGAACACGCAGGCATTCTCTCTCTATGCCGGTACTACGGATGTCATTGATCCTGCCACCGCACAGCAAAGTATTGATGGTGTACTCCGCTTTGTCTCTGCTACCGGGCTTGTCCGTGATTTGTCTTTGCCTGAAGGAATGCTGTCAGAGTTGATTGATGAAGAGCTGTGTCTGACCATTCAGTCCCCTCACGCAGGTATTCTGACGGATGTGACAGAGGCAGGTCATCATGTTGTCAGGGATCAGATTATTGCCCGTATTATGCATCCTTATGAGGGGACTCTGGTATGTGAAGTTAAGTCGCCATGTGATGGCATGGTGTTCTTTGCCCGCAACAAGTCCATTACTTATCAGAATACCGTTTTGTTCAGGATATTGCAGTCATCCTGATCCTCTGGCTTATTCTTTTTAAGCAGTTTTTGGCATTTTGCCTTTGCCTCTTCCCTGATTTGTGGCGTAATGTTGTTCGAAAGGGTGGAGATAAGGGCAGTCATCACGGCAATATCATCTGTATAGCCGATGACAGCCATGAAGTCAGGTATGATATCCAGCGGCAGCAAGAAATAACCCAATGCACCGAATATCAGAGTTTTCTTCTTCAGTGGTGTAGTGTCTGCCATGGCAGTATAGTAAAGGACAAGGGCTGAATACAATGCTTTTTCTCCTATCTTTCCGGCTTCTTTCTTGATCTTCTCCCAGAAGGAGGTCTCATTATAGTGCTCCTCAAAGGCATCCAGGTTATCAGGCGTCTTAAAACTTTCTGTCATACTGTTAAGTGTTATAGGTTGCTGCGAATTAAGTTGAGATAAAAATATCAAGTATCACCCTTTCTGCTTGGTTAGTTCAGGCAGAAGTGTGATACTTGATTTTTGTTATATTAAGGAACTAACGAATTACTTTACCAGTACCACACGGCCATTCTGGATCATCAAGCCATTGTTGCCATTGGTCTGCTGGCCCTGCAGGTTGTAGCGGAGAGCCTTAACGTCCTTAGCTGCCTCGATGTTCTGGATGGCAGTCTCACCGCCAGGAGTAGTGAATACAACATCTGCCAGCTCGCCCCATTCGCCCTGTGCATTCATGCCGATAGCGCAGGCGTGATAGGTGGTGCCTGGTTCTGCGTTCCAGTAAGCATTATCTTGAGTGTATTGAGCATAGTAGCTGTAGTAGAGGCTTGAAGGGTCAGCCTCCTCCTTCAGGTATGCAATGACACCTTCAGCGCCATTAGCCTGGTAGAACTCCTCGGTGCAAATCAGGTCGAAGAAGACGGCAGTCTGATCATTTGGTGTGTAGATTACTTGCTGCCAGTGGCCATTTACTTCATCACCACCGAACTCGCCAATCTCAATTTCAATCACAGATGCGCCATTACCGCCCTGTGAACCAGTAGTGACGGTGAAGCACTGGAGCTCACCGTATGCACCTGAAGCATCAAGTGGCTGCACATAGATTTCGTAAGTTGTGCCAGGAGCGAGGTCATTCCAGGTCTTGGTCTGTTCGCCCTCACAGCTGTAACCCCATGCCTTGATCATGTCGCCGTAGCAGGTGAATCCCATCCAGGCGCCAAACATGTCATACTGTGCCTGAAGTTCACCCTCACCAAAGAGACAGCAGTAATAGGTTGAGGTTGCCTCGTTAGGTGTGAAGGTCAGTTCGATGGAGCTTGAAGTGATTGCGCCAGGTTCCATTGTTACAGCAGGAGCCTCGGCTGGAGTACCACCATGTTCAATAAAATAGATTGTGCCACCCTTAAGCGCACAGAGCAAATCTACATCAGCTATATCGCCCTCCAGTGTAACTACATCTGATGGCTGCACATAGTCTTCGGCATTGACGTCAGCACCGTCGATTCCCTTGGCGTTGAGCACAGTCATAGTCAGACCACCCTCTGCATCGGTAAGGTTGAATGAGATGGTGCCGTCGCCTACAGAAGTCACTCCACTTACTACGCCACGGAAGAAGCGGTATCCGTTGTCACCACCGTAAGTGTCAAACTTATGGGTCGCGTCGGTAGCGTATGAGGTATTTGCTGGCATGATGTCATGGATAGCATTGGCATCGGCTATGGTGAGAGGGCAGAAGTCATTATCATCCCAGTAACCGTCACCCTCCGTGCCAGCAACCTTAAGGCATACAGGAATACGAACCTCCAGATCACCGCTGGTGAGTACGATGACATCCTCAAAGATGCCTGGTTCCTTTGAGGTGACGCGGATGCCTAGCTGACCGCTGTTTGCCTCATACAGTCCGTTGTTGATGAGTTCGAAGCGGGTAGTACCTTCGCCCACATACGAACCCTTTGCCTTGCCGCTTGACTCCATCACCCAAGAGATGTTCTCTGTGAGGTTTTCTGCAGTCACATTGAAGGTCTGTTCATTTACTTGATAATCCTTCCATGCAGTGGTGGTGTAATTCCACAGAAGGATGTTCTCAACATCGGCAGAGAGCACTTGGGCATCCTGCGCGTAAGCACTGATAGCAGCTGTTGCCATCAGCATTAACATAGCTTTCTTCATAATTTTGAAATTTGATTATATTTGATAGGAAATCATTTGAGCGTATGGAATTTTGTGAGCGAAACTCCAGAAGTCAGGCCCTCATCGTAGCCGAATACGATGATGTAATAATCCGTATCCTTACGAATGCTTGCCAGGAAATTATCCGAGCTGCGCGTCACGGTGCCCTGGCAGTAAGCCTCTGGATAGACATCAGGAGTGAAGGCACCGGTGAGACTTGGAACCATTTCCTCCTCAATACAGTTGTTCTCAATGAACCAATCCACATAGCTCGCACGCTGTACACTGACAAAATACTTGTCATTGTTTGATGGCACCACCGTGAAGATAGCCTCGGCAGGGGTAATCTGATCTACAGTCACGTCGAAGGTGATGTCTGACTGCTCCGGCTGCGTAGTAGTGAACTTCTTGATCTCTACAGGCGAAGCCAATGTGCCGTCCTCGTTCATCGCAAAGGCAAAGATGCAGTATTCCGAACCAGGTTTCAACCCATCTTCGTATTCATTGGTTGTGCCGTTTGATAGCCCTACCTCGTTCATGAACTCTATCCACGTCATACCATACATATCCGCACAGAACTGCCACCAGTCCATGGCGAAGTGGAAGACGTTCTGCTCCTCACTGCCGTATTGGGTCATTCCGTCCACACTGTATTCTCCGCTCTGGATGCGAAGCAGGTAATAGTAGCGGAGTGATCGGTTGGCAGGGGTGATGCTGTAGCGGCATGACAGGTTGTTGATCTCTGTGATGTTGATGTCAAGCATCGTCTGTGAAGTCACGTTGATGGTGATGGATGCCTGTCCGCTCTCCGTTTTTGCCAGGATCTGGCATGTACCGTCGCCCACACCTTTTACCAGACCTTGGCTATTTACAGTTGCCACATTCTTATCCGTGCTTTCCCATGTGATGAAGGCGCTGGTCAGTTCTCCTTCAGCCGTGGTGCAGGTGGCAGTGAGTTGTATCCATTGTTCTGGTTTCAGCCAGAAGCTGTCATAACCGAGATTTACCGTCAGCTGATCGTCGCTTGGGAAGGTGACATCCTGTATGTCTGCCACACGGATGGTTACTTTGGTTCCGTCGGTCTTGGTGATGACCATTGATGACTGTGCCTGGGCTTTGTCTCCAAGGCAGAAGGCTACAGTCAGTAAGAGGAGTGAGAGATAGGAGTTGATAAGAGTAGAGATCTTTTTCATTTTCTTATGCTGTGGTTACTTGTGATACAATTTTACGCTTTGCTGTCCGATGCGCATCAGGTAGGTTCCTTGAGGCTGTCCTTTCAGGTCGAACGTGAATGATTGTCCGCTGCGAGTTGAGTGCAGCAGCTGACCGGCGGCATTGGTCAGCACTACCTGCTCCTGTATGCCCTCTACAGTGATAATTCCATCCAGATAAGAGAATCGGTGATTGCCGTCGTCCACTGCATGGATGCTGTTCTCCTTGTCAGCAAAATGGAAGTTCTCGATGTCTGCCAGTCCGAAGGTCGCCTCGGCATCGGCAGATTTCATTGTCAGAGTGCCTTCGCCAAAGGTCATGACAGGCTTATCTGCCAGTACGTAGCTGAAGTTTTGCCCGTCACGCAACTGCAGCACCAGGCAGCTCTCGGCGCGTACCGTCAGCAGACCAGTCAGGCAGCATGATAGCAATAAGAAAGCTTTCTTTTTCATTAGGCGTGAGTATTTATGATTATTTCTTCTTTTTATTCTGATCCATGTATCGCATATATAGCTTATAGTAGTTGTCATATCTGCCATCATCCACTACGAGTTTCATGCGCTTGTAAGTATAAGAGTCGGATAGGATGAAGTCAATGAGTTCAGGATGGAACTGCTCGCCAGAGAGCTCTTCAAATTCCTTCATCACATCCTCAAAGCTGCGAGGTGTGTGGTAATTGCGTCCGATGTTCTCTGTAGCAGCGTCCATGCAGTCACAAAGCGATACGATGCAGATAATCGGGAAGTAGGGTGACTTGCGGTTTCTGAATTTTGCCGGGTAGCCCTCACCGTCATACCATTTATGATGTCCCAGCGCAATATCCTGATACTGCTTCAGAGAGGGATCAATGGCAAAGAACTGACGTGACTTTTCCGGATGCAGCTGAATGATGTCATATTCATGCTCGGTGAGCTTGCGGAAGGAGTTATTGATGATGGTAGGCATCGAAATCTTGCCAAGGTCATGGAAGATAGCTGCCTGATAGGTATATTCAGTCAGAGAGGTGCGGTTGTGCTTTACATCTTCGGCAGTCTCTATGCCAGGCACACCTATGAAGAACTCCGGCTTCTTGTCAATGAGCGCTTCGGTCAGTACACGTGACAGATCTGCCACCATCGTAGCGTGAACGTAGGTGATAGGCTGCTCTACTACAATCAGGCGGAAGATGAGGTCCTCCTTCTCCTGTGCAGTGAGGTATTTGAGCAGAATAGGCTTGCAGGCAATGTTGGCAAGTATCTTTCCCTTCTCAAAGGGGTATTTGTCATGCTCGTAGCGTGATATCATGTCCAGCAGCTCTGACACACGTTCCTTCATGATGGCAGCTTTTCTCTCCTCTGGGTAAGTGGTATGCTCCAGCAGCGTGGTGAAACTCTCAAAGAGGTTATAGAGGTAGTTGATCTTGATGGCAGGCACACCGGTCTTGCTTTGCAGCTCGGGGTCATTGTTCCACTTCTCGCTGAAAGTCTTGAAGGCATCATCCCAGGGGAGATTGCCCATGAAAGCCTCTACCAGCAGGTCGTCATAATCCAGTTTTCCGTAGTAGCGGTTCTTCAGATTGGTCAGACCCACCTCTTTCCGGACGTTGCAGTATTCCTCATACAGGTGGTCACGCAGTTCAGGGATTTTGTTTCCGTGGCTGAAGTAGGTGAGGATTCCTCTGTAGCGGAACAGGTCAATAGACCATTTGGTGTATTCATTCAGCAGGCTGTCTTTCCGGAATAACTCCTGATTCTGCGGTATGGAGTATAGTTTCTTCATACTGTTAGCCAGTTCACGGCTCTCATTGAGCGAGACGTTGTTTGACTGGGCATGAAGCACCGCCAGGTTGACAAAGGCGGAGATGAGGTAATACCGATTGAGCGGATCCTTGAATGAGTCAAATCGCTCCGCCAGATTCATAATCTTATGGAAATAGAGTTCCGAACGCATCTCTGACTCCTTATCGCCCATTCTTGAACACTGGTAATTATACATACCTGTGCAGAGATAGCAGAATACGAGGTGCTCAATGTCCTGCGTCTCCTCATAATGGGGCAGGAGTATATCCATCAGCTGCTCAAAGAAGAACATGTCATTAGCATTGCGGAAGAAGAGGTGCCGGGTCCAGTAATACAGGGAGTCATAGGCAGCCTCCGGAATATCTTCGTCAGAGAAGTAATCCTTGACCGAGGCTATGGCACGGTTATTCTTGGTATAGATCTGTGAATAGGTTTGCGCACGTCGTTTGAACATCTCAATCCACTCACTGTGCGAGAGGTGGAAAAAGATACTGTCATTGTACGAATTGTAGTATTTGAAGTCGTGTTCGAAGTCAAGGAAGATATTGGCGAAGTTAGGCGCACCCTCCAGTACAAGAGGATGCTGCTCAAGATATGCGCGCTGTGCCTTCTCCTGCTGGGGGAAAAGCTCACGAGCCCAAGAGGTGCCCACAGTGACGGAATAGATATAGTCCTGTGCCAGAAGGCTGGTACCAGATAGGATGAGCAAGATCAGACACAGGAAGTATTTTCTTATCATAATAGAACCGATTAGCATCAGCCTCAAAGTACCCAGAAGTAACTGGCAGAGGCTTTCAGTAGATTACGTGCGCAAATGTACGCATTTATTTTTGATTACCAATCTTTTTTACTGTTTTTTTTGCCCTTTTTGCTTCGTATTGGCCTATTTCTTCTCATCTGTACCATCCGCAGCCAGTCGATCACTGAGTTTAGCTTCTATCTCCTCTATGGTAGGTATCATGCCCTCTACCTTTGTTGGATAGAGTTTCTCCAGCTCGTACTCCGAGATGCCGATAGGTTGATTACTGCCTTCAAGGGAATATTGTGCAAGTAGGTTATCCTTGCTTTTGCACACTAAAATGCCGATGGTAGGATTATGATGAGGTTGCTTGAGGATATGATTGCAAGCGACAACGTAGCCTGTCAGCTGACCAGTATCTGGGAAGTCAAACTCACCGGTCTTTACCTCTATCACCACATAACAGTTCAGAGGGATATGGAAAAACAGCAGGTCAACGAACTTCTCTTTTGTGCCAATAGGCAGGCGGTATTCTTTGCCAACGTACGAGAAACCTGTACCCAGTTCCAGCAGGAATTCTGTGATGTTTTTCAGCAGTGCTTTTTTCAGCTGTTGCTCGTTGTACTTGCCCGTAATACCAGCAAATGCGAAGTTGTAAGGATCTTTGGTAATCTCGTTCGCAAGGTCACTCATCGGTTCTGGTAAAGTATTGGTGAAATTGGTCAGAGCCTTACCTTCACGCTCGTAGAGATTGGTAGAAATGAAGTTAAGGAGCATGTCGCGGCTCCACCCTTCCTTTATCGTTTTGCGAATGTAGAATAGGGCGGTTTTCGGAGATTGCTTATACTTATCAATGAGCAGCTTATGATGTCCCCAAGGGATTGCAAATATATCCTCTGTAATTTTGTCCACGACTTGTGGCCAAATTGCATTTGGAATTTGGTCCCCAACTTGGGGACTAATTGAAACCAGCATTTCGTCCCCAGGTTGGGGACAAATTCTATCATTAGCATTGACCAAAGGTAGAGACGAATTTTCAACGAGAAAACTATACATCTCATAGAAATATCTCATATACTTCAGATTCGTCTCCGAGAAGCACGTCGCATCCGGCATCAGATGCGTCAAGTCGCGACTGAGATTCTTCATAAACTTGCTGCCCCATCGAGCCTCAGCCTTCAGAGCCACAATGTCACGACCTAGGCTCCAGTAGAAACGAAGCATCTCGCGATTGACCTTCACCGCCGCCTTTAGCTGACTCTGTCGGTATCGCTGGCTGAGTTGCTCCACCCACTGGGTGTATGATGTATCTGTTATTGTTATCTGTTGCATAATACTTTCTTTTAACTGGCAGAGGCTTTCAGTAGATTACGTGCGCAAATGTACGTATTTATTTTTGATTACCAATCTTTTTTAC